>JALTUD010000549.1 GCA_027047735.1 Flavobacteriales bacterium
CATCTCCTCCGTCATTCATATACAAAGCTACTTCTTTTTCCCTTCCGAAAATCTGAAAACCTGAAGTAGGAATCGTAGAAACATCAATCCCTTTAGATTGTAACGCCGAACTTAATTCCGAAAATTCTACTCGATGAATCCCCGTTTGATAAACCTTCAGCGTAAAATATTTCTGATTATAATCTATCCATTCGTTCCCATAAGTCTGAGCATTAAGATGATTCACATTCATCAAAACACTTGCAAACAATAAGATTACATAAATATATTTCATCGCGGATTAACTTTGCTGAAAATTACTACAAACCATAAATGTAAGAAAATTTCACTAATTAAATTAAAACTAATCCGTATTTCCTCTATTGTAGATTTGAGTACTAACAGATTACCATTTGGGCGTTCCCTTTCAAGAATAAAAAAACAGTCGTTTCACTTCCTGTTTTTTACTCTTGAAAGGTCGGGCTATCACTACTCACTCTTTTGGTTTGCATATATGCAACAAACCAAAAGGAGTTCAAACACGCCGTTCTATCCCTAACACGAGTGAAATTGGCGAATAGAAAGTGAATTTTTGGTTTCTTAGACGATGAATAAAAATTTTGCATAGCCCCAGCTATGGAAAATTTTTATGAAGACGGATAAGAAATCAAAAAACGCTTTATATCGTCTATTTTGCTCGTGTTAGGGATACAATCCCTAACGCCAGACAAAATAAGTACAAAAGAACTAGACTTTACGTAAAATCACCTCTTGCTCCATAGTAGTGTTATTCATTTTTGAATCCAACCAAGCATCCAAATCGAAATAATCTTGTAATACTTTTCTTGATAAATCTTTATGTTGGGATTTGAAACTCTTTACTCCCTCATTATCAATCTTTCCTTTTCTTGCTAACTTAACGATAAAATTTACTACCTCCAATTCAAAATCATAGTTTGGTATTTGTTTGCGAATATGTTTACGAGCTGTTTTTGCTAGCTGTTCTACATATTCATGATTTTGCAATTCCAAATGTATTAGCATATTGAGTATTTCCGAATAACCGTAAATATCCTGACGCAATCTTTTCTCATTATCGTTTATGATTTCATTTATCCAACGAAGAGCCTCCTTGTAGTAACCATTTCCAAAATAAATGTAAGCTATGTTGTAGTAAAACAATATTCGCTGTTCTTTGTTTATCTTTTCTTTGTACTCTTCTAATCCTTCAATCATTTTTTGAACAACCGCCAATGCTTCCTTAAACCTTCCCAAATGATCGAGAATAATAACTTGCGTATTACTGCTAAACGTAAATATTTTTAACTGTATATCTATACTTTCAAACCCTTTTTTATCAGCTAATCCAAGCATAATATCAACCAACTCTTGAGCCTTTATCATATTCCCTATATCTATATAACTGTAAATAAGATGTTTTAAAGTATTCACATATCTCCCTGATAAATCCATTTTTATCTTTGGATGATTATCCAAAATCGTTAGGGTCTTTTTAAAATTAGGGAGTGCTTTTTCATAATCTCGTACTACAGCACTGCATACGCCTTGTATATAGTAACAGATAGAAGTTGCTCTTTGAGAAAGAGCTGTATTTTTGCCAACAATCAACGGATGTCCGGCTATTTCATTTACTTTGGTTAACTCTTTACTGGACTTATTAAACAGCCCTGTTCTAAATATGGCATTTATCTGCGAAAGCAACATTTGATATTCGGCTAAATTTCGTAGTTTTTCGATAACCTCCATCTCCTCATCTATAAGATTTTCCAAATCATGATTGAACACCCCTTGCTCGTATTCTTCTTCTATTAATTTTTTCTCCCAGCTAATCAGCTCAAACCAATAATAGAATTTCTCATATTCTTTTGCCTTTTTCTTACTGCGTTTTAGTTGTTTTCTACACGATTTAAAAAGGGCTTTGTTGTAGAGAATTTCTATATTCTTAATTTCTTGCTTCAACACCGAACCGATTGATTTTTCGGCATAATAGCCTCTTAAACTTTTGAGAATTAAGTGGTACAAATAGTTTTTCTCGGACGGTAAGTGCTTTATAAACTTTTCTTCTTTAAACTGTTCTTTTATAGCTTGCTCATCATACTCATCTTGCTCACCTATGGCATCAAACAACCGCAGGTAATTTTTATTTCCCGATTGTAAGGAAGCTGACAATTTAAAAAATCTCTTTTCGGATTTTGTCAAGGTTTTTATCAAATCGAATAATTCGGTGGAAGGTGTCATGGTTTGTTAATTTACTTATGTTTTGTTTCAGAACTTTTAGATATTGCCTCAGTTGTTACCTGTTCATTTTCCTTTTCTTCCATATAAATCATTATCAATTTGAATGTTTAAAATACTTCTAGACCAATTATTCTCAATTGTTTCCTCAAGATAAAATACAGCTTCGTTAATATTTTTTGATTTACTGAATATGAGCACATTATATCACCAAGGAATTTGTGCAACAAGTTGTTGCACTATTTTATAATCAACTTTATAAAAGTCATAAAATTTCTTCATATAAAACAGATTTCTTCTTGAAAATCCCTTTATATTCGGAAACTCCAGCTTTAAATCTCTTGATAAATTTTCAACTACTGACTTTCCCCAAGATTCTATTTCTTGTTTATCAAATATTTCTTTACCTATACACCAATATAATCTAATCAATTCTGAATTAGCTGATAATACCGCTTTAATTTGAGCTGTTTGAACTTTCTTCTTTATACTATTCAACCATTCTACATAATTGATATTTCGTTCCTCTAATTTCATCTGAATAGTTTTTTAAATACCACAAGTTACTCTATTTTCTCTTGTTGCATTCAAACTTTGAAATAACATTAATCAATAATTTCACAACATAATTCCTCTCGCATTAGGGATAGAAACGGCATCCTTTTGGTTTGTTGCATATATGCAAACCAAAAGATATAGTGGATAGCCCGACCATTACGGCGTTAAAATGTGGTGTAGTGATAACGAAACTACATTTTTATGCCGTAATGGGAATGCCCAAATTCATCAATTCATTCTTACGTGCACGACCTTTTTCGTTTCAAAAAAATCTTCGTCAAAGTAATCTTTTATATCGTAAAGTGTGGGATTGTGTTTAAAATTGACTTCGTTCAGTTCCTCATGTAAATCGCCTCCTTTTAGATACAGTATCCCATTAGGTAAATCATTAAAACTATGCGACTTGAACTTTTTCTTCACCCATGGCACAAAACGATTCATTCGCGTTACTGCCCTACTGACAACAAAGTCAAAATTGCCTCGTACTTTTTCGGCTCGTTGATGCTCTCCACGAATATTTGCCAACTCTAAGGCTTGTGCTACTTCGTTGACTACTTTTATCTTTTTACCGATGGAATCAACCAACAAAAAATCGCTTTCGGGAAACAATATTGCTAATGGAATCCCCGGAAATCCTCCTCCGGTGCCCACATCTAATATTTTTGTATTCGGCTTAAATTGAATGACTTTTGCTATGGCTAACGAATGCAGAACGTGCCGTTCGTAGAAATTATCGACATCTTTTCGGCTAATTACATTGATTTGTGCGTTCCAAAATTGATACAACTCGCCTAATTGTTCTAATTTTTGATACTGCTCCGAAGTTAAATCGGGAAAATATTTTTTTATTTTATTCATTCAACATTACCCTTAAAAATTATCCTTACTTTCTTTCAAAATATTATATAAAATATCTCTAGCTCTGAACAATTGTGCTTTTACCGTACCGAGAGGTAAACTGAGTTCTTGTGCTATTTCGTCGTAACTTTTCTCCTGAAAATAACGCATCTCCACTAATAGCTGATAACGTGGTTTTAACTGCTCCACAACCGAACGCATCAATTGTATTTTTTGTGCTCGTATGGCTTCTTCCTCCGGATTACGGTTGGAGCTTTTTAACTCAAACATAAAGGTGTCTCCATCGTTATTTTCCATACGATTATCAATGGATAATACATTTTTTTTCTTCTTTCGTAAAAAATCTATACAATTGTTGGTGGCAATCTTAAATAACCACGTACTAAAGGCATAATTGGGCGTATATTGATGTAATCGATTAAAGGCTTTCCCAAAGGCTTCTATGGTTAAATCTTCAGCATCGTCTCTATTGTTTACCATTTTCAACAGCATAAAAAAGATAGAATCTCTATATTTATTTAAGAGTATAGAGAACGCCCCTTGGTCATTTTCATCTATCGCTTTACGTACTAACTCATAGTCTTTTCTTGCCTTTTCCGACAAATGACTCAATGACATGTTTGAAGATTCGCTCATTATTATTTAAAATTGTTTTGACTTTCTACTACTTAATATCAGTAACGGATTGATAAAGATAAAGATTATTTCCAAAATAGGCGACAGTAAAACTAAGTCTCTACTCCGCATTATCTTAAATGGCTTATAAAAAATTAGCATCTGCAATAAAATTCTAACTGAAACAGCTATCAAAATTTCATTAAAATAAACCTCTTTACTCAACAAAATACCCGCACTTACATAAAACAACGCCAACGAAAAAGGATATAACGACAACAAAATAATCTGATACCGCTTGTACATTCCTCCGGTCGTAAAATGCCTGATTTTTTGCCACTTCCAAGCCTTAAAATTTTTCTTAGGAACAGACATCGTTACCGCCTTCTCGTTAAAAACTACCGATGTGTTTTTGCAATCACTTGCCTCATTCACCAACAAATCATCATCTCCCGAAGGCAAATGATAATGGCTTTTAAACCCGCGAACAGAATCATATAATTCTTTGGTGTAAGCTAAATTTCTTCCTACTCCCATATACGGCAAACCTGCTTTTGCAAACGAAAGATATTGAACAGCTATAAAAGAAGCATCAAAACGTATCAATTTATTGAGTAAACCTTTTTGTCGTATATAACCTCCTGCTCCCAACACTATTCGTTTTCCTTTGGTAAACCCTTTCACCATCTCACTAATCCAGTGCTCTGAAACAGGTTTACAATCAGCATCGGTAAACAATAAATAATCATACTTAGCAGCTTTAATCCCTAAAGTCAACGCCATTTTTTTAGCAAAACCATCTTTTCCTACATCCGGTATATCGACTATTCTTAAATGATTATATTTTTGATCAAAGGCTAACAGAACATCTAAACTTTCGTCCCACGACCTATCATTTACAACAATGACCTCAAATTTTTCATAGTTTTGTTCCAATATTAAAGGTAAAAGCTCAACTAAGTTACTTTCCTCATTTCTAGCCGCAATAACCACCGAAACAGACAATATTTTCCCTGCATCTTTGTTTTTATCCTTAAAACTCAATCGTAAGAAAAAAAATAAATAGTAAAAAAGCTGCAAAAAACCTGCAATTGCTAATACAAGCAACAGAATATTATCGAATGTCAGTTCAAAATTCACGTAGTAGTTTATTTAAGCAACAAAACTAAACATCTTAAAGATATTAATATATTTGCAAGTTGGAACTTTATCCACATATTTATGAACTTTACAATAGAAGCACAAGACAAAGAGAGCAAAGCCAGAGCCGGGACAATTACAACCGACCACGGCGAGATAGAAACACCTATCTTTATGCCGGTAGGAACTGCGGGGACTGTTAAAAGTGTTCACCAACACGAATTGACTAACGACATTAAGGCTCAAATTATATTGGGAAACACCTACCACCTGTATTTAAGACCGGGATTAGACATTTTGGAACAAGCAGGCGGACTGCATAAATTTAACCATTGGGACAAACCCATTCTAACCGATTCGGGCGGATACCAAGTTTATTCTTTGTCCAACACCCGAAAAATCAAAGAAGAAGGTGTAACCTTCAAGTCGCATATCGATGGTTCAAAACACTTTTTTAGTCCGGAAATTGCCGTTGACATCCAACGAACCATTGGAGCCGACATCATTATGGCTTTCGACGAATGCACCCCTTACCCTTGCGACTATTCATACGCCAAGCAATCGATGAAAATGACGCATCGTTGGTTAAAACGATGTGCAGAACATTTTGACAAAGGCGAAGGAAAATACGGCTATTCACAAACCTTATTCCCAATAGTACAAGGCAGTACTTATAAAGATTTAAGAAAAGAATCCGCGGAAACCATCGCTTCTTTCGAGCGAGAAGGAAATGCCATTGGAGGACTATCCGTAGGAGAACCGGCAGAAGAAATGTACGAAATGACCGAATTGGTTTGCGACATCCTACCGAAAGACAAACCCCGTTATCTTATGGGAGTTGGCACACCGGATAATATTTTAGAAGGTATAGCTTTGGGCGTAGATATGTTTGACTGCGTAATGCCAACCCGAAATGCACGACACGGAAACATCTTTACAAGCGAAGGAATTATCAACCTTAAAAACGCCAAATGGAAAGATGACTTTTCCCCTCTCGACCCAAACGGCACATCTTATGTAGATAGTTTCTACACCAAAGCCTACGTCAGACATCTATTTGCAGCCAAAGAAGCCTTAGGAATGCAAATAGCCAGCATACACAACCTTGCTTTTTACCTATGGTTAGTAGGCGAAGCAAGAAAACAAATAAAAGCAGGAACATTTAACCAATGGAAAAAACAAATGATACCAAAACTAAAAACCAGATTATAAAAATTTTGATTTGGGCGTTCCCCTCAAACACAAAAAAACATTTCGCTTAGGCGAAACATTTTTTTGTATTTGAGGGTCGGGCTATCACTACTCACTCTTTTGTGTTGCATAAGTGCAACAACACAAAAGGAGTTCAAACACGCCGTTCTATCCCTAACGCAAGTGGAATGAGTGCATAGAAAGTGAATTTTTGGTTTCTTAGACGATGAATAAAAATTTTGCATAGCCCCAGCTATGGAAAATTTTTATGAAGAAGTATAAGAAATTGAAAAACGCTTTATACCGTCTATTTTGCTCGTGTTAGGGATACAATCCCTAACGTGGATAAAATTGGAAGCAAGAGAATTAAAAAAAAAGAAGAGAATAAAAAAGAAAGAATGTAAATTTTCATAGACAATAAAAACTTACAATAAACATTACAACGCACATTACCATTGAAAATACTAGACAAATACATCATTAAAAAATTCATCGGCACCTATCTGTTTATGATTGTCGCCGTAATGAGTATTGCCATAGTTATTGACGTCAGTGAAAAGCTACGCGACTTTACCGACGAAAGCAATCACTTAACCTTTTCAGACATCGCCTTTGGTTATTACCCCTATTTTTTCTTGCATTACGCTAACTTATTCAGTTCGCTTATTATCTTTTTATCGGTATTATTCTTCACCAGCTTTATGGCTCAACGTAGCGAAATTATAGCCATACTAAGCAACGGTGTCAGCTTTTCACGCTTTATGCGTCCTTATATGATTACATCAACATTTCTTTTGCTTATCGCTTTACTGATGAATCACTTTATAGTTCCGCATTCCAATAAAAAAAGACTGGAATTTGAAAGCAAATACATAACCCTAGTAGAAGGAAATTTTGAAGACGTAACCGTTGGTATCGACTCCAATACAATCGTCCGTTTTAACCGAATCAACACAAGACACAACACCGTTGACAGACTTTGGGTAGAAAAATGGAGAACCAATAAAAAAGGCATAAAAGAACTCTACTCCGATATGCAAGTCAACACGGCAAACGGCGACAGTATTAAACACAATTGGGAACTGAAACTGGGATTTATCCGTCTTATCACAGACACGGGAGAAGTCATAAAAAAATTCGACTACATTGAAGATACATTGCTTAACTTTAACACCAAAGATTTAGCACAACGCAACAATATTATGGAAGCAATGACAACTCCCGAATTAATAAAGTTCAGAGACAGAGAAAAAGAAAAAGGATCTTCTATGCTAACCAACATAGAAATTGTGCTCTACGAAAGAACAGCATACCCTTTTGCCACCTATATATTAACCGTAATTGGCGTAGCCGTTTCTTCCCGAAAATCCAGAGAAGGAGTTGGCAAAAACTTAATCATCGGACTCATTGCCAGTGTAACGTATATCTTTTTTATGAAAATGACCACTGTTGCCTCAACTAACGTTGGATTAGCTCCTTACATAGCCGTATGGGTGCCTAACATTATTTTTTCTTTTGTCGCTCTATTCCTTTATATAAAAAGAATTCGCGAATAAGGCAACCCTCAACAAAAAAGACCCGTTATCCCCATACAAAAGACTTAATTTTAGAAAAAAATGAAGCAATTACTTTTATTCATATCCTTATCAACTCTCCTTACCTCCTATAGTTTAGGTCAAGTTTTCTCAATCGCTGATGGAAATATTTCTTCTTGCAACGGTGTAATACACGACACAGGTGGTGCAGGTGGTGCAGGATATTCAAACAATGAATCTTTTACACTAACAGTTTGTTCTAACGACCCCAACAAACAACTTGTATTAGATATTCAAAACCTTATTTTAGACCCAACAGTAGGAGCTGGTGGTCCCGGAGCCGTTGACAATATTCAAGTTTACGATGGAAATACTGCTACGGGAACCCCTGTTTACACAGCCCAAGGGACTACCGTTAACGGATATCTAATTACTCCTTCTCCAAGCAACACATCAGGATGTCTTACCATAGTTTTCAACTCCAATGAAGTAGGCACAGGTAGCTTCACACTGTCCGCTGTTTGTGAATTCCCTTGTGTTCCTCCAACTGCCGTTGCTACTTCTAACCCAAGCACTATCGCTAGAATTTGTAAAGGAGATGTCGTTACATTTGACGGGAGCGGATCTACTGCCCAAGCAGGATTTAATATTGATAAGTACTATTGGGATTACGACGATGGAAATCCTGAAGATAGTGTTAGTGGAGCAACTACAACTTATCAATTTAACAACGAAGGAGCTTACAGAGTACGATTACGAGTAAAAGATGATAACCCCGATACCAGATGTTTTAATACCAATGCTGTAGAAATGGTAGTACTAGTTGCTCCGGATCCAATTTTTCAACCCTTGGAAGTAGAAGGACCTATTTGCCTTGGCGAATCAGCTACACTAACGGCTCACCCCGACCAATATGCTCAAACGTGGACAGGAGCTCCTTACGCGAATTTGGGTGGGCCTCAATTTATTCCCGATCAAGTTGGTTCTTGCTTTAACTCTACCATTACCTATGGTGTTTTTTCACCGGGACAACAACTGACAAACATTAACGATTTGTTAGGTATAACGGTTAACATGGAACACTCATATATGGGAGATTTACAAATCAGTATTATTTGCCCTACCGGACAAAGTGTTATGCTTCACAATCAAGGAGGAGGAGGTACTTATTTAGGTATTCCTGTAGATAATGATTTTGATAATAGCCCCGGTACGGGATGGGATTATACATGGAGTCCAACCGCAACAAATGGTACTTGGGTTGACAATTCAAATAATGTTTCAACTCTTCCTTCCGGTACTTATGAAAGCCTAAACCCATTATCCGGTTTAGTAGGATGCGACTTGAACGGAACATGGCAAATACAAGTATGTGATTTATTAGGTTCGGATAACGGTTTTATTTTTAACTGGGGGATAGATTTTGACCCTTCTCTTTTTCCGGGCGTAGGAGCTTTCACACCTGTCATAGGTTTACAATCAGACTCTTCAACTTGGACAGCAACTGCTGACGGTACAATTTCTCCGAATGGAGATGTACTAACCGTAACACCTACGACAACGGGAAACCATACCTACACTTATACGGTAACCGATAATCATGGGTGTACCAATGACACTACGGTTACTGTAACGGTTACCCCCAACCCTGTTGTTAGTATTACAGGAGGACCTAATGCTGTAGCTTGTGCAAATGCTGATTTTCAATTAAACGCAAGCGTTTCACCTAATCCGGGTGCAGTCGTTTACAATTGGACTCCTGCAACCGATTTAAGCGACCCTAATATTTCCAATCCTGTTGCAACGGTTTCAGGAACTGTTACTTATGAAGTAAAAGCATACAAAACTGGACATCCGCTTTGCTATACGACTGACCAAATAACTTTGACTGTTACTCCACCACCTCCGGCAGGACAAGATGTGAGTGCACAATATTGTAAAACCGATCCTGCCGTAGATATGTTTACCTTATTAAACGGCTCTACTCCGGGAGGAACATGGATAGATGCAGGAACAGGAAATGTAGCTCCACAAGTGTTTAATCCCGCCATGCAAGATTCTACTACCTTTGTTTATGAAGTTATAGATGCAAATGGTTGTAGAGATACAGCAGTCGTGGTTATGGATGTGGCTAAACCTTTTGTTCTCCATCGCTCAAATGACACCACGATTTGTCAAAACGGAACTGCTGTTCTTGGCGTAAATCCAACAGGTGGCTTTGGTGCTCCTTTTATCGAAACTTGGACACAAGGATTAACCGGAAACGGACCTCATTCCGTTACTCCAACTGCTGACCAATGCTACGATGTCTTTGTAACCGATCAGCATGGATGTACTTCCCAAACTGAAACTATTTGTGTGAATCTTAGACCACCATTAACCGTTACAACAAGTGGTGATGCAACAATCTGCTTAAACACAAGTACGCTATTACAAACCACCAATGTAAGCGGTGGAAATGATGGACACTACAGTTACGAATGGAAAGAAGGGAATAATGTTTTAGCTACCATTAACCAAGTAAACGTTTCTCCTACCACGCCCACTCAATACTGTGTAACCGTTTCTGATAACTGCGAAACAACGCCTGTAACGGAATGCGTTAATGTAGATTTATTTCCTCAACCTACAGCTCAATTCACTGCTGATAAAGTTGACGGTTGTTACCCAATTCAAGTTACATTCACGAATGATACTGACCCCACTTTAGTTTCCTCTGCTCTTTGGGTATTCGGAAATGGTACAACTAGTACGCAATTGAATAATGTAACAACAATTTACGGTGCTCCAATCTGTTATGATGTTCAACTTACAGTAACATCACCTGACGGATGTGTTGATGACACGATTATGGCTAATTACATTTGTCCTTTTGATTATCCTGAAGCCGATTTCAATATCGACCCTAACCCAACCACCTTTTTTCATACAAATATTGAAGTAACCGATTTATCCTCTAGTGATGTTGTTTCCTACGATTGGGATTTCGGAACAACGGCTAACCCGCCAACTTCGACTGATCAAAATAATCTAGTTCGGTTTCCTAGTGAAACAATTGGGCAATATCCAATATTTCTAACGGTAACAAATGCCGATGGATGTCAAGACACTTTGACAAAGGTGTTGATTGTGAATAGTGTGTTTACATTATACGTGCCTAATGCTTTTTCGCCTAATGATGATGGAGAAAACGATACGTTCTTTATAAAAGGTGAATCGATTTCGGCTGACGGATTTAACCTGAAAATATTCGATAGAGATGGTCATATTGTTTTTGAAACAACAGATAAAAACGCTGTATGGAATGGGACTTCTAAAAACGGTACTCCTCTAAAACAAGGAGCGTATATATGGAAAATAGAAGCCAAGGATATTTATTCTAACGATGTTAGAAAATCAATCGGGCATGTTTCTATTATTCGCTAAGCACAATTTTTGTTTTGATAGCAGGAAAAACCATAACCGAGATTCTTCTTCCTAGTTCTAAGAGCGAGAGTAATCGTTGTTTAATCATTCAAGCGTTAAGTTCTGAAAAGATTTTTATTAAAAACCTAAGTAACGCTGAAGATACAAATATTTTAAAATCTATCTTAGATGATTTTAAAACAAATAACAAAGATACATTCGCTTATAACGTTGGTCATGCGGGAACAGCTATGCGTTTTCTTACCGCGTTTTTTAGCAATCAAGAGGGTATTATCGTGCATTTAACCGGTTCTAATCGAATGAAAGAGCGACCGATTAGCCCCTTAGTTAAGGCTTTAAAATCTATTGGTGCAGATATTTCCTATCAAGAAAAAGAGGGGTTTCCGCCATTATTAATCAAGGGTAAAAATCTAACGGGAAACGAACTGGTGATTGACGCTTCCATAAGTTCACAATATATTTCTGCTTTATTGTTAATTGCACCAAAATTAACAGATGGATTAACTATTCACACGAAAAACAAAATGGTTTCTACCCCTTATATTGAAATGACACTGAAATTGCTTGAACAAACCGGAATGAAAATCATTCGTAATGAAAATCATTTTGCTGTTTCTCCCCAAAAACCACAAAAAACTACGTTTAAAATAGAGGCAGATTGGTCATCTGCTTCTTATTGGTATGAGTATTTAGCATTATCACCCAATACGAATCTTAGTATAAGACTAAAAGGATTAAAACAAGACAGTTTACAAGGCGACTCCATACTACCTAAACTATATGAGATTTTTGGAATAAAAACTACGTTTTTTAAAGATGATATAATCATTGAAAAAACACAAAACGTTCCCCAACAATCATTTATTGAAATGAACTTGGAAAACACTCCGGATTTGGCACAAACAATAATTTGCACCGGTGCCGGATTAAATTTAGAAATGAAAATAAACGGTCTTTCCACTTTAGTCGTTAAAGAAACGAATCGTTTAGAGGCATTAAAACAAGAGCTCTTAAAATTTGGTGTTATTTCCAAAATAATAGACAACGAAACTTTTATTCTATCTAAAGGAAACAATATCAAAAAACCTAAAAATAATATAGCTACTTACAACGACCATAGAATGGCGATGGCTTTTGCTCCTTTGCAAAATGTTGTTGGAACTTTTACTATTGAAAATCCTGAAGTAGTTAAAAAATCGTATCCTAACTACTGGGAAGAGTTTAGAAAGTTAAATTACTGTTAGTAACTGTACTCTCATTCATTATATTTTCGATTATTTTCTAACGCGTTAGGGATCGTATCCCTAACACGAAATGAAAGTAAGCACATAAAGCGGTTTTGTCGCTCTCATACTTAGTAGAGGTTAATTACAGCTTGTTTATAAGTTAAAAATTAGTTCTTTTCATTTCACTCGTCGTTATTTTTGCGAACCATAGCTACGGCTATGCTTCTTAAAAATGCCTAGATTGAAAAGAAAATAAGCTAATTTCACTTTTATATCCAAACTGTAAATAACCTCTTTATATTTTATTTCCATAGCTGGGGCTATGCAAAGAAAATATTCGTCGTCTGAGAACTACAAACTCCACTTTCTTGCACTTATTTCATTCCGCGTTAGGGATAGGAACGGCATCCTTTTGCCCTCCCTCCTTTCGGAGGGCAAAAGATATAGTGGATAGCCCGACCATTACGGCGTTATAAAGTAGTGTAGTAAAGCGAAACTACTTTTTTATGCCGTAATGGGAACGCCCAAAATATTCTACTCCTAGTCCATATCTTTTTAGTTATTTTAACAATAATCCATTCTTTTATTAGTTACCTTTATAACCAACATACACTAAATACTATGGCAAAAATTCTTTGGGCTGACGACGAGATTGATTTACTTAAACCGCATATTCTGTTCCTTGAGGGAAAGGGACACGAAATGACAACGGTTTGCAGTGGTAACGAAGCTATTGATAAAATTGATGAAGATTATTTTGATATTGTTTTTCTGGATGAAAATATGCCGGGACTAACGGGGCTTGAAACGTTGGATAAGATTAAAAACAAACGTCCGGGCGTGCCTGTTGTGATGATTACCAAAAGTGAGGAAGAATCTATTATGGATGAGGCGATTGGCGGTCGTATTTCCGATTATTTGATTAAGCCGGTCAATCCAAATCAGATTCTGTTGGCTATTAAGAAGAATTTGGAAGGGAAACGTTTGGTGAGTGAAAAAACAACGTCTAATTACCAACAGGAATTTAGGCAGATTTCGATGGATTTGCAGAATCGTTTGGACGAAAATGAATGGATTGA
>JALTUD010000550.1 GCA_027047735.1 Flavobacteriales bacterium
AATACAACCTCCCCCTCAATTATCTCTCATCACCTTCAATAACAAAATATTAACAAATTATATTATCGTTATAAATATTTTATCTATATATTTGTGAACTTATAGTTCATAGTGAATATGATTTTTAATAAAAAGACGATATTTTTTGTATTGCTACTGCTTTTATCGGCCGTAGCTTTAGCACAACCTGCGGGTGGTGGACCTCCGGGCGGACCTGCGGGCGGTGGACCTCCTTGTTGGCCACCTCCTTGTGTACCTATAGATGGTGGAATTAGTTTCCTTTTAGCTATTGGAGCTGCTTATGGAGCAAAGAAAGCTTATCAAAATATAAACGAAGAAGAAAGTTGAATCTCTACATAAGGTTCAACTTTTTTTGTTTATGGGCTATTAAATCGACTATTTTTTCTCCCCTTTTTCAATATTCAAAAAAAATATAATCTTACCTTTGAGAATAGGTTTATTTTATGTTACTAAAAAAACAATTCAAAAATCCCTTTATCAAATTCATTGTACAATTTGCCATTTTGGTTGTGCTATGGTTTGGTTTTTACGAAAACCTATACAAACTAGATGTCTTTTTGGGTAAGCATTACGATTTACAAAGAGAAATTTCAATACACTTAGCCGATTTTTCTACTTATTTTATTCGTTTGTTCGGATACACTCCCACCATAAATTCCAATACCGACTACATCATCACCAACATCGAAGGAAATTATTTATCACAAGGAGTTTGGATTGGCGAGCCTTGCAACGGATTAAAAGTATTCGGTTTATTTGCTATATTCATTATTGCTTTTAAAGGAAAGTGGAAATATAAAATTCCTTTTATTCTTATCGGAATCGCACTTCTGCATTTAGTAAACGCTATTCGAATTGCCGTCCTGACCATAATAGCGGCTCAAAAGCCTACACTTTTAGACTTTAACCACAATATTACTTTTCAAGTATTGGTTTACGGACTCGTTTTTATTATGTGGTACATTTGGGTGAATAAGTTTGCTAACAAAAAATAAAATAATGGGTAAACGTATTATTAAATACACCACAATTATAATAGGAGTAACCCTATTATTCAGTTTGGATTTTTTACGAGATTATTTCTTTAAAAACATCCAATTTCAAGCATATTATATTTCCCATATTGACAGCAATAATATCTCCACAGTAGAAAACTATACAGATTCTTTATTAGAGCCTCTTTTGTCCGGGTTAAGCATTACAGATTTGTTTTATCTTAAGTGGATAGGTTCTGCTCTTTTTATTATTCTTTTCGCCGTTACCGGTGCAGGTCTGAATTTCTTTGTTTATAAAAATAAGAAAGTTTTTATTTATCTTTTTTCTTTATATGGATTTTTGACACTTGTTTCCGTTTTAATATACGGAGTTATTTTTCTCACCGATAATTATGAACAACAAAACAAACTGTACCTAACGTCAATGCAAATAGCTCATTTCTTACAATCCAGTTTGCCTTCTTTGCTTTTTTTAGTTAGCTTTAAACTCTACCAAGATTCAGCTAACGGTAATACCGTTGAACAATAAATAACTTATATATGGATACGATAAAAAAAATTTGGAAACTATTAGAACAAGTTCCCGACCCGGAAATTCCTGTTTTATCCGTTGTTGATTTAGGTGTTGTAAGAAAAGTAAACCTCAATAATGATGAAATTGAAATTACAATAACTCCAACTTATTCCGGTTGCCCCGCAATGAACCAATTTGAAGACGACATTAAGAGCTACCTCCAAAAAAACGGGTTTCAAAAAGTAATTATTAAAACAATTTACTCGCCCGCATGGACGTCTGATTGGTTAACTGAAAAAGCGAAAGAAAAACTAGAACAATACGGCATCGCCCCACCCGTAGAAAAAACAACAGACAAGCATTTTATTTTAGGTAAACAACCAACCGTAAGGTGTCCGCAATGCAAATCCACAAACACCAAGATGATAAGTCAATTTGGTTCTACAGCGTGCAAAGCACTTTATCAATGCAATGATTGTAAAGAACCTTTTGATTATTTTAAATGTTTATAAAAAACTTCTACAATCAGTTGCCTTAATGAAAAATCAGCTTTATTTCACGCCTTTTTCTATTTTCTCTATAAAAGATAAAGCTCTATCTTTTAATTGAAAAATACCCGGTTCTTCCATAGGAATATGTCCGCAGTTTTCCAAAAACATCATTTCCTTTTCGCAAGCTAAACGATTATAAAAAGGCTCTGATATTTCCCAAGGAATGATATAATCTTTTTCGGGTTGAAAAAAGAACAAAGGACAAACCTTAAATTTCTCCGGCTCAATAGCAGGTTTTGCTTCAAAAAGAGTTCTTAAAAATTTTAAATATACCCAAGAACCCGACCCCACTTTATCCTTTTTGAGCTTATCCACAAATGTTTGATCATTTGCCATAGCCCACATTTTAGTAGTAATTTTAATCGGTATTTTGATATTATCCGTTAAGCGTTTTAAAGCACTAAGAGTTTTTGCTCCTGTTTTACCCAACACATCGTTTTTTGATAATTGTATTTGTACTTTAGGGTCAGTTGTATCTGCTAAACTAGACACCATAATCCCTTTCACCTTTGGATTAATGCAAGCCGTATGATAGGTTAACATTCCTCCCAAACTGATACCGCAAAGGATTATAGGCTTTCCATCTTTTTCTATTTCTTTATCGATAAGAGCACTTGCCAATTCAACCCACGTGTCGTAACTGTTGGGCTTTTTAATTTTAGTCAAACCAAAACCGGGCATATCAGGTGCAACACATTCATAACCATGTCCACTTAAAACAACCCCCATCGGAGCCATTAACCGACCATTTCCACCTCCTCCATGAATAAGTAGGATTTTCATTTTCTTCTCCTCTCCTTTCGGTAAGTATCTATCTAAATGCACATCGTAAGCATCCCATTCCCAATATTCCTCTTGAGGTTTAGTCGCTTCTGTAATTCTAAACTCCTCAGGATAATAAGCCTGAAAATCCTTCCACGAAGGATAGTCGTCATACGTTTCTTTTTTACTCATTTTACTTAAAGTATTTTAAATTAGTACCATATAGAATAGCAAACAATCCGGAAGCTATAATAGTATATCCTATTAAAATGGAAGTAATAAAATTATTAGAGGGATAAAACAAAAATATAGTAAAAATAAAACCGGCTTGACAAGCTAAATAAATCCAATATCCCGTCTTTTTCAAATTAAACATCATCAATACAGCTAAACCTTCCAGCAAGTATAAAAGAAGGGTTACCGTGTTAATTGCTTTAAAATTATTGATTGAAGTAATGGTATATTGTTTTAAATCCTCTAACATATTTTCGGGAATACCATCAGTATCCTCTATCTGTTCCATTGCCGTTTCAATTTGAATGGTAACATCAGTAGAATCTAAAATAGCTGACACTGTACTAAACACATTCGATATAATCGCGATTGCAGATAGCACACAAAGAACTATCAAAAATGTAGGACGCTGACTGTCTCTGTTAAAATTAGTATAATTTGAATCGTTAAAAGTTTCGTTTTCCATGATTTTTTATTTCGCAAAATACGTATTTTTTTATAACATTGCATCAATTGTTAATAAAATAGGGGATAACTCTTATTAAAATCAATATTCGTCCCTACTTTTATATTAAATTTGTAGTTTGATGGATTATTATTTTTTTACATTAAGTTTAACTCAATGTTAACTTTTAAACAAGTTCATTGCATTAAACAAACAACAAATTTTACTTTTACACCATATACGAATATAACATGAAATTTTTAGTATCGAGTACTACATTGTTAAAGAAATTACAAGCCGTTGGCGGAGTATTAAACTCTTCTAACACGATGCCTATATTGGATAATTTCTTATTCGAAATAAAAGAAACAGAGTTAATCATATCGGCTTCTGACTTAGAAACTACCATGACCTCAAAATTGGAGATCGCTTCAAACGAGACCGGAGTTGTGGCTATTCCTGCCAAGTTATTAATGGATATTTTAAAAACATTTCCCGACCATCCTCTAACATTCTTAATTGACGATGATAATTTTGGAGTGGAAATTGTCTCTGATTATGGAAAATATAAACTTAGTGGTTTTAATGGCGAAGAATTTCCCAGAACACCGGTTTTAGAATCTCCTGCTACAGTTACTATGTCAGCTCATATCTTATTTAGAGCCATCAATAAAACTATATTCGCTTCCGGAAACGATGACTTACGCCCTGTTATGAGCGGTATGTTTTTTCAGTTAGACACAAAAAACATAACTTTTGTTGCTACGGATGCTCATAAATTAGTTCGATATAGAAGAACGGATGTTTCTGCAGACTCGCCCGCCTCTTTTATTGCACCCAAAAAGCCACTGGTTTTGATGAAGAATTTGCTAAGTTCTATTGAGGGTAATATTAAAATTGAATACAACGAAAGCAACGCTCAATTTGAGTTTGATGATTTCAAATTGGTTTGTCGTCTCGTCGATGGTAAATACCCGAATTATGAAGCGGTTATAC
>JALTUD010000551.1 GCA_027047735.1 Flavobacteriales bacterium
AAAATTATTAAACCAGGTATAACAACTTTAGAATTGGATAAAATAGCTGAGGAATTTATTCGTGATAATGGAGCTGTACCAGGATTTAAAGGTTATGGTGGCTTTCCTAATACGTTATGTGCTTCTCCTAATGATGCTGTTGTTCATGGAATACCAAATGGTAAGCCTTTAGAAAATGGTGATATCATATCTTTAGACTGTGGAGTTTTAAAGAATGGCTTTTACGGAGATTCTGCTTATACCTTCAAAATAGGTGAAGTTTCAGAAGAAATTGATAAATTACTTGAAGTTACGAAAGAAAGTCTTACCTTTGCAATCCAAAATGCAATTGTAGGAAAGAGATTGGGGGATATTGGGTATGCTGTTCAACATCATGCCGAATCGAATGGATATGGCGTAGTTCGTGAATTAATAGGTCATGGACTTGGTCGAAATCTTCATGAAGCTCCAGAAGTTCCTAATTATGGAAGACGGGGTAAAGGGATGATTCTAAAAGAAGGCTTAGTTATCGCTATTGAACCGATGATTAACTTAGGAGTTAGAAATGTTGAACAATTAGATGATGGTTGGACTATTGTTACAGCTGATAGGAAGCCATCTGCTCATTTTGAGCATGATGTTGTTGTAAGAAAAGGTAAGGCTGAAGTCTTGTCTACATTTGAGTATATAGAAGAAGTATTAAAGAATAAAAATTAACATGGCAAAACAAGCTGCGATAGAACAAGATGGAACGATTATAGAAGCATTGCCAAATGCTCTTTTTCGTGTTGAGCTGGAAAATGGACATGTTATTTTAGCTCATATTTCAGGTAAAATGAGAAAGTTCTATATTAGAATTTTACCTGGAGATCGTGTGAAGGTTGAAATGTCTCCATATGATTTAACTAAAGGAAGAATAACGTTTAGATATAAATAATAAAATGAAAACAAGAGCTTCAGTAAAGAAACGTTCTGCCGATTGTAAAATCGTTAGAAGGAAAGGAAGATTGTACGTAATCAACAAAAAGAATCCTCGTTTTAAACAAAGACAAGGTTAAAAAAACTAACAAGAAGATATGGCAAGAATTGCAGGTATTGATATACCGAAAAATAAGAGAGGTGTTATCGCTTTGACTTATATTTTTGGTATAGGAAGAAGCACCGCTAAAAAGATTTTAGATAAAGCAGGTGTAGATGAGAACATTAAAGTTCAAGACTGGACTGATGAACAAATTGGAACCATTCGTAATATTATTAGCAACGAACTAAAAGTTGAAGGTGCTTTACGATCGGAGATTCAATTGAACATCAAGCGTTTAATGGATATTGGTTGTCAAAGAGGTATTCGTCATAGAATGGGATTACCTTTGCGTGGTCAAAGAACTAAAAATAACGCACGAACAAGAAAAGGAAGAAAGAAAACTGTTGCGAATAAGAAAAAAGCAACCAAATAAAAGATAATCTTTTTTAATTATGGCTAAGTCACAGAAAAAGAAAAAAAAGGTTGTTGTAGAACCTGTTGGACAAGCTCACATAAAAGCTAGTTTTAATAATATAATTATTTCATTAACCAATGCATCTGGTCAAGTTATTTCTTGGTCTTCTGCTGGTAAGATGGGGTTTAGAGGTTCTAAAAAGAACACACCTTTCGCTGCTCAAGTAGCAGCTGAAGAATGCGCTAAGGAAGCTCACGAATATGGATTAAGAAAAGTAAAAGTTTTCGTTAAAGGTCCTGGGTCTGGTAGAGAATCGGCTATTAGAAGCCTCCATAATAATGGAATTGAAGTAACAGAAATTATTGATGTTACTCCTATTCCTCATAATGGTTGTCGCCCTCCTAAAAGACGTAGAGTTTAATTTATAAATAGATTTAAAGTAAAGAAATGGCTAGATATAGAGGTCCAAAATCAAAAATTGCTCGTAAATTTAACGAGCCTATTTTTGGTACAGATAAAGTTCTTGAAAGAAAGAATTACCCACCGGGAATGCACGGTAACCAAAGAAGAAGAAAAAAACAATCTGAGTATGCAGTGCAATTAGCTGAGAAGCAAAAAGCTAAATATACTTATGGTATATTGGAGAAACAATTTTCTAATTTATTTAAAAAAGCTAATGCTAAATCAGGTATTACCGGTGAAGCTTTGTTACAGTTGTGTGAAACAAGATTAGATAATATAGTATTTCGTTTAGGTATTGCTAAAACAAGAGATGCTGCTCGTCAACTAGTTTCTCATAGACATATCACAGTTAATGGTGAAATTCTAAATATTCCTTCTTACACAGTTAAAATCGGTGATATTATTGGAATTAGAGAAAAATCAAAATCGTTGGAAGTTATTAATAATTCTTTAGCAGCTTCAACTACAAAACACGATTGGTTAGAGTGGAATGCTTCTTCGATGACTGGTGTTTTGAATGCTGTTCCATCTAGAGAACAAATTCCTGAAAACATCAAAGAACAATTGATTGTTGAATTGTACTCTAAATAATAGTTAACGCTTATTTATTAAGCTAAATAATAAAATAATAATGGCAATTTTAGATTTCCAAAAACCAGATAAAGTATTAATGCTTGATGGTTCTTCAGATACTTATGCTCAGTTTGAGTTTAAACCTCTAGAACCAGGATACGGAATTACTGTAGGTAATGCCTTAAGAAGAATTCTTTTAAATTCTCTCGAAGGTCATGCTATATCTTCAATCCGTATCGACGGTGTTGCTCACGAGTTTGACACGATTAAAGGTGTTGTTGAAGATATTACTGATATTATCTTAAATTTAAAACAAGTTCGTTTTAAAAAACAATTGGAAGATACTGATACAGAAAAAATCGTAATCAATATTTCCGGACAAGATAAATTTACGGCTGGTGATATTGGTAAATTCACTTCAGCTTTTCAAATTCTTAATCCTGAGCAGATTATTTGCACGATGGATCCTTCAGTTAAGCTTAATATTGAAATGACTATTTCATCGGGTAGAGGATACGTTCCATCTGATGAACATAAGACTTCTAATGCTCCAATGGGAACCATCTTTACAGATTCTATTTTTACACCTATAAAAAATGTAAAATATTCAATTTCTAATTTTCGTGTTGAACAAAAAACGGATTATGAGAAATTGAATATTGAAATTACTACTGATGGTTCTATAAATCCAAAAGACGCTTTGAAAGAAGCAGCTAAGATTTTGATTCATCATTTCATGTTATTCTCGGATGAAAGAATAACATTAGATGAGGCTGAAAGATCTGAATCTGAAGAGTTTGATGAGTCATCGTTACATATGCGTCAATTGCTCAAAACAAGATTGGTTGATATGGATCTTTCTGTTAGAGCTCTTAATTGCTTAAAAGCGGCAGATGTTGATACATTGGGTGAGCTTGTATCGTTTAAAAAGAATGACTTGTTGAAGTTTAGAAACTTTGGTAAAAAGTCACTTACTGAGTTGGAAGACCTAATCGAATCAAAAGGACTTTCATTTGGAATGGACATTTCAAAATATAAATTGGATAAGGATTAATCGTTGGATAATCTTGCCTAAAAGAAAGAATAAAAATGAGACACGGAAAGAAATTTAATCACTTAGGACGTAAGTCAGCACATAGAAAAGCGATGCTTTCAAATATGGCTTGCTCTTTAATTGAACATAAAAGAATTGTTACTACTTTAGCCAAAGCGAAAGCTTTAAGAGTTTATGTTGAACCTTTAGTTACAAAATCTAAATTAGACACTACTCATTCTAGAAGAACGGTTTTTAGCTATTTAAAAAATAAATATGCTACCTCTGAATTGTTTAGAGAAATAGCTCCAAAAGTTGCTGATAGACCGGGAGGTTATACTAGAATTATAAAATTACCTAACCGTTTAGGTGATAATGCTGAAATGGCAATGATTGAGTTAGTTGATTTTAATGATTTGTTATTAGCTGATAATACTCCTAAAAAGAAAACAAGAAGAAGAGGTAGAAAATCTTCAGCTCCAAAAGCTGAAGCACCTGTTCAAGATGAAACTAAAGAAGATTCTCAAGAAGAGGAATAAGTTAGTTGAACACTTAATAATTAGGGGACGTATTATGCGTCCCCTTTTTTGTTATGAAAATAGCCGTAAATACCAGATTATTACAAAAAGGTAAACTAGAAGGAATTGGCTGGTTCTCATATGAGGTACTCAAACGTATAACTCAACAACATCCCGAACATCATTTTTATTTTCTTTTTGACCGTCCATTTTCTTCCGACTTTATTTTTTCCGATAATATTACACCCATAGTGCTTTTCCCTCAAGCAAGACATCCTATTTTATTTAAAATTTGGTTCAATTGGTCGGTTACTAAATTTTTAAGAAAAAATAAAATCGATGTTTTCTTTTCTCCCGATGGCTATCTGAGTCTTAGAACTAAAACCTCTCAAATTGCTACCATACATGATTTGAATTTTGAGCACTTCCCTGAGTTTTTCCCTAAACATATACTCCGGTATTATATAACGTATTTTCCGTTGTTTGCTAAAAAAAAAAAAAAAATTATCACAG
>JALTUD010000552.1 GCA_027047735.1 Flavobacteriales bacterium
CCGTTACCACCCTAAAAAAGATAGCCATAATACCCAATGTCAATAATAAACTACAAGAAGTAAACAAAACCTCCTTTCTTTCATACATTCCAAAAGACACAAAAATATGGATAAAGGATTTTGATTACGCTAACGACAAAATACTAAAAGGCTTTGATAAAGCCAATTACACCTATAATCAGTTAGACAATACCGTAAAACAACTTTCACCTCAAGAACTCTACCTCACTCCTTCAGATTTTGAATATGAAATAGCTCTACACCCAATAGTCGAATTTGGAGAACGCTTTTACTTTCCCCCAACTCTAGAAGTAAAACACCCAACAAAACCTCAACCTCCTTTTCATAAAAACTTTGAACTTCTTATAGATAATCTGAATAGAAACACAGATGAAGGATACATTAATTTAATCGTATCAGAAAACACCGTTCAACTAGAACGCTTAAACAAAATTTTTGAAGACATTGGGCAGGATGTGAAATATTCAACCCTAAATCTATCACTGAGCGAAGGATTTATTGATAAAGAATTAAAAATAGCTTGCTATACCGACCACCAAATCTTTGAACGTTATCACAAATTCCGATTAAAAGAAGGTTATAAAAAATCCAAACAAGCCTTTACCTTAAAGGAAATTTACAACCTTCAAAAAGGTGATTTTGTTGTCCACATCGACCACGGTGTAGGTGAATTTTCCGGTCTTGAAAAGATTGACGTTAACGGAAAGCAACAAGAAGCAATACGCCTTGTTTACAAGGGGGGCGATATTCTATATGTCAGCATCCATTCACTACATCGAATTTCTAAATTTTCAGGAAAAGAAGGAAACAAACCGGTTTTAAATAAACTGGGTTCACCGGCTTGGCAATTGGCTAAAAAGAAAGCTAAAAAAAGAGTAAAAGAAATGGCGTTTGACCTCATCCAACTCTACGCCAAAAGAAAAGCCAGTAAAGGATTTGCTTTTTCTCACGACTCTTATTTACAAAATGAATTAGAAGCTTCTTTCATCTATGAAGACACTCCCGACCAATTAACGACCACACAAGCGGTTAAACAAGATATGGAGAAGGATGCTCCAATGGATAGATTGGTGTGCGGTGATGTCGGTTTCGGGAAAACAGAAATAGCCATACGAGCTGCCTTCAAAGCAGTGGCAGACAACAAACAAGTGGCCATAATGGTTCCAACAACAGTTTTAGCTTTTCAACACTACAAAACATTTTCCGAACGACTAAAAGATTTTCCTTGCACAATAGATTATGTAAACCGATTCAAGTCCACAGGCAAGAATAAAGAAACCTTAAAAAAACTAGCAGAAGGCAAAATAGACATCATTATCGGAACACACCGCTTAGCAGGAAAAGATGTAAAATTCAAAGACTTAGGACTCCTCATTATTGATGAAGAACAGAAATTTGGTGTTTCCGTAAAAGACAAACTAAAAACGCTAAAACACAATGTTGATACACTAACACTAACGGCTACACCAATCCCCCGAACGCTTCAATTCAGTATGATGAATGCTAGAGATTTATCGGTAATAAATACCCCACCTCCAAATCGTTTCCCGATAGAAACCATTATACAACCTTTCAATGAAAGAACAATTAGAGATGCCATCACCTATGAAGTACAACGTGGAGGTCAAGTCTATTTTATACACAACCGTGTACAAAATATAAAAGAAGTTGCCGGTATGATTCAACGACTTTGCCCTGATGTCCGCGTTGCGATAGGACACGGACAAATGGAAGGTAAAAAACTGGAAGCCATTATCATGGATTTTATGGAAGGAATGTATGATGTTTTGGTTGCTACTACCATTGTAGAATCCGGTATAGATATTTCAAACGCCAATACTATTATCATTAACAATGCAAATAACTTTGGGCTAAGCGACTTACATCAACTAAGAGGACGTGTCGGGCGTTCAAACAAAAAAGCTTTTGCTTATTTATTCACCCCGCCACCGCAACATCTCACCGAAGATGCACGAAAACGACTTTCGGCAATCGAACAGTTTTCCGACTTAGGCAGTGGTATTAACATCGCTATGCGAGATTTGGATATTCGTGGAGCAGGGGATTTGCTCGGAGCAAACCAAAGTGGATTTATCAGCGACATTGGTTTTGATACTTTTCAAAAAATCCTTGACGAAGCCATCTTGGAATTGAAACAAAATGAATTTAAAGATGTCTTTGAAGAAGAATTAAAAAATAAAGATTTTGTAAGCGATTGTCAGTTAGAAACCGACTTACACTTGGTAATTCCAGACGACTATGTCAACGACATTACAGAACGATTAAGTCTATACAGAGAGTTAGATGAACTTGAAAATGAGGAAGATGTAAAAATATTTGAAGAAAAGCTAAAAGACAGATTTGGCGAAATTCCTAGTGAAACCTTAGAATTATTAAACGCTCTTCGTTTAAGGTGGCTTGCTAAAAAAGTCAGCTTTGTTAAATTGATTATTAAAAACGGAATCATGCTCGGTTCATTTATTCCCGACCAAGAATCTCCTTATTATCAATCCACTTTATTTACAAAAGTGCTAACTTATATTCAAACTCACCCTAAAAAAGCAAATATTTCAGAGAAAAAAGGAAGGCTTCGACTAAGAATAGCACCGATAAAGAACATCAAAGAAGCCACAGAAGAACTGAAAATAATCTTGGGTAACAACTAAAAAAAAACGCCTATTTTATAATTACGATTCTTTCTGCTTGAATCAATTGATTGTTTCTTGTATTGCTAATTCTTATGTAATAAATTCCCTCAGCAAAACTCCTGAAATCCAATTGCTGAGATTGTTTAACCTTTAGATGCTTTAATCGTTGTCCTTTATGATTAAAAATATCCAGCTCAACCTCCTCTTTAGCTCTTATGTTTAAAAAATCAGATGTTGGATTCGGGTAAAGCTGTATTCTATTACTCATATTTTCTTCTACACCAACAAACTGATGCACTACTCCCACTCCGTCTAAATCAAAGCCTCCCGAAGGAAATGGTGTAGGAAACGGATCATTTACCTTATTCCCATAACTATCATAACGAGCCACCGAATCATTGATACTTCCCACTACATCGATAATTTTTATATGCGTTATATTATTAACATCAATACCGGAAGAATCAATCAGATCTTCTAAATCAAAAGGGGTTCCGTACTTTGCTTTATATTTCCCTGCAAGATTATGAATCATGGTAGCATCCAACGTCCCGAACCCTCCGACTTGTGTACTTGTCTGCGTTTCAGAATGAGAAGGAAATCTCACAAAATCAACACCGTTAGAGCTAACTTCCACAAAAGCTAATTCCAAAAAATTATTATCAAACCCATTTTCAAAAACAGCAAAATCTGCCCCCGCTCCGTTCATTACCGGACTGTCAAAAGTCAAAATAATCTCCCCTCCATCGCCCAAACTAATTACGGAACCATCACCTGCCTGACCAAGAGCTGCACTAACTGAACCCACAGTCGTTTTCCCTAAAGTTGTATCTAATATATTTTGCCAACCTCGTTCAACTGTTGCACCCGTCGCCCAAGCAACAAAAGCAGAAGAATCCTTATGCATTGCCGTTGTCCCCGGCGTATCAGCATCCGGAGCATAACTTCCTTGAGCCAACACAAGATTAAAGACTCCCACTAATAAAAACAATATACCAAACCTCATCTTCTAATTTTTTACCCCCAAAATTAACATTATTATTTTCATAAAAATCACTACGGTGTAAATAGTTCTTTCTTATTCTTTTTACCTTTGATTGTATGTTAGAGCCAATTATTGAGAATCAATCATTAAAACCGTACAATACCTTCGGTATTGACGTTCCCGCTAAACTTTTTACTAAAGTAAAAAGTACGGAACAACTTCAGGAACTTTTAAATTGGCAACATTTAAAAAATGAAAACAAATTGGTTTTAGGAGGCGGAAGTAATGTGCTTTTTACCCAAAAACAAGATGCGTTGGTCATCTTAAACGAAATTAATGGAATACAAATAGAAAGCGAAGACGAGAGCAGTTGGCTCATCTCTGCGGGAAGTGGGGAAAATTGGCATCAATTTGTCCTTTATTGCATTAAAAATAATTTCGGAGGTTTAGAAAACCTTAGTCTGATTCCCGGCAGTGTTGGAGCAGGGCCGATGCAAAACATTGGTGCTTATGGCGTGGAAATTAAAGATTATTTTGAATGGTTAGATGCCCTGCACATAGAAACCGGTGAAATTCATCGTTTTTATAACAATGATTGCAATTTTGGCTATCGAGAAAGCGTGTTTAAAAACAAATACAAAGGAGAATACATCATCTTAAAGGTTGCATACAGACTGCCGAAAAAGCATACGGTAAACACAAATTACGGAGCTATTCAACAAGAATTGGAGGCTCAAAACATTCACAATCCCGGCATAAAAGACGTTAGTGATGCCGTAATTAAAATCCGACAATCGAAACTTCCCGACCCGAAGAAAATCGGGAACAGTGGTAGTTTCTTTAAAAACCCTATCGTT
>JALTUD010000553.1 GCA_027047735.1 Flavobacteriales bacterium
ATTCTTTTTTTCATTTTGTAAACTTTTATAGGGTTCCTTCAATAACTTGATTTCGTAATTCTGCTATTGCTGATTTTATTTTATCAAAATCTTCTTGCGTAACAATTACCTTTGTGCCTCCGGAAAATACGAATTTACCATCATCGGATTTAGTTGTTTCCGCATCTCCTTCTTCAATCTCGTTTAAGTTCAAGTAGATATCTTCCAAGTCTGCTAAATCAGACATTACATCTTGAATTTCTTCATTGTCTTGCAATCCCATAAGGATACCCATAATGTTCTCTAAAGTGTATTTTTGGTCGCCTATTTTTTCAGCTAAAATACCATCTTCTTCAAATTGGCCCAATTCTGTTAAAATGTGCATGCTTTCAATCCACCCGCCAAGAATGATGTAAGCTAATGTTTTTTCTCTGCCGTTTTCTTCTAAGTATGAGAAAGCTTTGTAATAAGTATCATTGGATAGAAATAGTAATGAATCTTGATTTTCTTTAGAGACGTTTTCTTCTATTCGTTTGAACACTGTGTTGTCAAAAGCATTTTCTACGTGAAGAGAATTACTTAGATTTCGGATTACTTTGAAGTATTGCATTGCTTCAGTACCTACTTCGTGATTGGCGATGTAAGCTAAATCTGCCGAATAAACACCAAAGTTAAGTCCTTGTGCTTTTTTATCATCGTATTTATCTACGTTTTCTATTGGATTAAGTACGGAAGGATCGTATTTTATTTTTGCTTCTCTGATAACGGTGAAAAGTTCATTGGGGGTAGGAACTTTATATTGCATATCCGGATTGTAATCCAAAGCATCAGGTTCGGCAACGACTTCTTCTTCGATAACGTCCTCTACAATCTCCTTAGGTGTGGATTCGTTAGGGGTCTCATTTTTGGTTTCTGAGCAACTTGCAACGGTTAACCCTCCTATAGCGATATACGCTATCCAATTCATTTTTTTTCTTTTCATTTTTGTTGTAAAAAAATATTTCAATCGTCAAATATAAAAATTATTATAGTAACTGTATTAACAATGTATTAGTTTTGTTAACATTGTTGTTGTGGACTTGATTTTTCAGGACTTTCGTATTCTATACTAAATTATTTGTCGTTATTGGAAATCATCGTTTTTCATTCTTGAAAGGGAACGCCTAAATCATTTTAACCTTCTAATTCCGTAAGTTATGGCTGTTCTTCCTATAATGGCAAAGGTTATTGCGGTAAGTAAAGAAATATTGGAAGTATTAAATTCAAAAGTAACCAAACTCAAAGCCAATACATTATTGAGAAAGTGTAGGGCGATGGTATAGCCGATGTTTTGTGTTCGATGGGCGATGATGCCGTAAACTACCGCTAAAACAAATCGTGGTAAAAACTGAATAAAATCAAAGTGAATAAAGGCAAAAAGAAAAGCGGTAAAGACGATGCTTGCCGAAATTCTGTTCGATATTTTAATGAGCAAAGGTTGAATAGCTCCTCTAAAAAATAATTCTTCACCAACAGCTGGTAATAAGCACATAATAAGTATGTTCAGCGTAAAAGATGTTCCGCTTTTTTGAGAAGTAAGCAATGCTACGATATGCTGTGATTGCTGAAAAGTATGTTGTACCCATTCGCCAAGTGCCGGATGTATGGTATAAAAATCAACTTTTTGATTGAGGTATAGAGCCGATTCACCTAATAATGACGTGCCGATGCCTATCAAAAGTAAAGTGCCGATGTTTTTGGGTGGAAATGTAAGTTGATAGAATAATCCGCGATTGAATATGGTAAATAAAATCAACGATGGAAGCAAAAAGACACCAACTTGGGAAGCTGTAACCGAAACATAAATAGCCGGTATATTTTCCGAAGTGATGAGGTTTGGGAGTTGAGAAACATCGGTATCTAAAAAGTATTGAATAATAAAATTACCTAAAAAAGAAGTAACCCCACTAACAAAGAAAAACAGCAAGAGTAAAATCAAGAGTAACTGAAAGTTAGTAAAGGTATTATTTTTAGGAAGATTCACAGAGAAAGACTATTTTTGTGTAAAAATTAAGTTTTGGCAAAGATAGGAAATATTGATATAGGAGATTTTCCCTTGTTGCTTGCACCGATGGAAGATGTCAGCGACCCGCCGTTTAGAGCCTTGTGCAAGAAATTCGGAGCGGATGTAATGTTTACGGAGTTTATCTCTTCCGAAGGGTTGATTCGCGATGCATATAAGAGTGTTCAGAAGTTGGATATATTTGAATACGAACGTCCTATCGGTATTCAGATATTCGGAAACAACATCGAATCGATGAAACGTTCTGCAGAGATTTGCGAGAGGGCTAACCCTGATATTTTGGATATCAACTATGGTTGTCCGGTTAAAAAGGTAGCCGGAAAAGGAGCGGGAGCAGGAATTTTACAAGATATACCTAAAATGGTATCGATGACCAAAGAAATTGTAAAATCAACACATCTGCCGGTAACCGTAAAGACGCGTTTGGGGTGGGACGACACATCAAAACATATTGTAGAAGTAGCCGAACGCTTGCAAGATGTAGGAATAAAAGCACTTTCGATACACGGACGTACGCGGGCACAAATGTACAAAGGCGAAGCCGATTGGACGCTGATTGGCGAAGTGAAAAACAACCCTCGCATGCACATTCCCATCTTTGGTAACGGCGACATCAATACACCGCAGAAAGCAGTAGAATACAAAAACAGATATGGTGTAGATGGCGTTATGATAGGAAGAGCAACCATTGGTTCGCCGTGGTTTTTCAAGGAAGTTAAACATTTTATAAAACACGGAACCAATATGCCTCCGCTGACGTTAAAGGAAAAAGTGGAGGTCGTAAAAGAGCATTTGCGTTTCTCAGTGGAGTGGAAGGGCGAACGCTTGGGAATCGTAGAGATGAGAAGACATTACGCCAATTATTTCAAGGGAATCGACAATTTTAAGCCCATACGAATGAAGTTAGTTACCTTAGATTCGTACGAAGAAATCCTAAACGTTTTGGACAACGAAGTGTTACAATAAGAGTTTTAGGGCGTTCCCCCAATTTTCAAAAACAACATTTCGCTCCGGCGAAACGATGTTTTTGAAAATTGGGGTCGGGCTATCCGCTATATCTTTTGCCCTCCAAAAGGAGGGAGGGCAAAAGGATGCCGCTTCTATCCCTAACGCGATTGAAATTGGCGGATAGAAAGTGAATTTTTGGTTTCTTAGACGATGAATAAAAATTTTGCATAGCCCCAGCTATGGAAAATTTTTATGAAGAAGGATAAAGAATCAAAAAACGCTTTATACCGTCTATTTTGCTCGTATTAGGGATACGCTCCCTAACGCGGAATGAAATAAGTGCAAGAAAGTAAATTTTATATCAATTGATTTCTATAACATTTCCATCATTGGGAATAAAAACCTTATGATAAAGTTTTTCCGTAATTAGTTTTTCTTTTAGACTTTTCAAAAAATAATTTACCGGCTAATTTAAGTTTTTAATGTTCAAGTGCCATTTCCAATGATTTTTGTTCAAGTTCTAAAGCTCTGCTTATGGGGATTCTTGAAGTTTTATCGAAAGCGATAACAAAAGCATCGGTTAATCCATATTCTTTAATCATATTTAAGGCGTCTTTGGCATCGTTGTATGATTTGAATGTTCCAAATGTATATCGGTATTGACCTTTATCGGTTATACTTTCGTTCACTTGTTTTGGGAAATTAAAAAAACTGTTGACGTTATTTTCGGAAAACAGTCCGATTTGTACGGTATAGAAATACTCTTTATTGCTGACACTATCCAATAGAGCGTTGAGTTCGGTGTTTGTTAAAGTTATTCCTTTGTTTTCAATATCTTGATAGTTTTTGTTGTCCAATAAAGCAAAAGCATCTTCAAGAGAAATAGGTGCGTAGTTAAAAAAAGCTTTAATTTCTGTGCCTGTTATGCCTTTGCTGTTTAATTCTTGTTTAGCTTTCATAGCCAATAAGTAATGTTGGTATTTGCCAATATAAGCAGATTCTTTGAAGTATGAAATATTACCTTTATAGTTGTTTAATATTCGGAAGTCTTTAATTTGTTGAAGGGGTACTTTTACGGAAAAGTGCAAGCCTCCGGCAAAAATAGATGAGCAAAAAAATGCAAAATATAAAAATGATAAAAATCGAAAGGTAGTAGAAGTTTTCATAACGGGTAGTTTTTAAAAGTCAGTGAAGAAGATACATTTATGGTTACGACATAACTTGTTGAATAGTTATTTAAAATATTTTTTTTAAGGATAGGCAACTGTTGATAAAAAACAAGGTTTTTATATCAAAAAGTGTAACCTTAGGTTGTTTTCTCATGATTGATTGTCTATTCCGGATGAAAATACTTAACAGGAAAGAGTACACTTGTTAATAAAATCCTAAAAAAAACTCAAATTATGAGTTACAATTTGAGTAAATTGCGAAAATTGAAATATTTCTTTCTTAGGAAATGAGGGATGTGCGAGGGAGCGTTAGGGATAGAAACGGTATCCTTTTGGGTTGTTGCA
>JALTUD010000554.1 GCA_027047735.1 Flavobacteriales bacterium
ATCGACAACTAATGGAATGGGTTCTTCTTTTTCGTTTCGGTAACGGGTGGCTTTGGCAGGTAAGTTTGATGTTAAATGGTATAAAAAATTCGTGTAAACACGATTAGACATACCTTCTATTTTTTGTTCGTTTCTTCTTTTGAGTTCTCTATAAAGTGATTGTAAGGCTAATTTGGAAGACAATTCCGCTAATATTCCATTTTCAATAGTTGCAAACTCATAAGAATTAATAGTAAGCAAAGAAGGTTCGTAGATTATTTTTTGCTCAATGGAATCAAAGTCAACAATGGAATCGTATTTTCCACCTTTTAGCTTAAATTTATAATAGACGGTATCACCACGATAATGAAACAAATCTCCCATATTTCGTTTTAACACCGGACTTCTCTCTACAACGTGATACATATAAGCCCGTTCTTCGGGTGTTAGCATCACGTTTTGTGCTTTTGCATAAAACAAAAGACTAAGTAGAAATGTAAGTAAGCTGTATTTTGTCATTTTTTATTATTCTATTTACTCTAAATAATCAAGATAAGTACCAAAAATCCGGATAAGATTTTTTAGCTGTTTTTTGTTTACTCTTACCTCAATCTTGCGTTAGGGATAGAAGTGGCATCCTTTTGTGTTGTTGCATATATGCAACACAAAAGATATAACGGATAGCCCGACCATTACGGCGTTAAAAAGTGGTGTAGTGAAACGAAACCGCTTTTTTATGCCGTAATGGGAACGCCCAACAATCTATTTTACAACAACCCTATTGCTTTTAATCGTTCGTTCAGATACTCTCCCGCGGTTATATCTTCGTATTGTTTAGGGTGGTTTTCGTCTATACATTCAGGCAAACAATTTAACGGCATATCGGGGCGAGGATGTAAGAAAAACGGAATTGAATATCGGTCTTCGTGCCATTTTTCTTTGGGTGGATTGACTACGCGGTGAGTTGTTGAACGCAATTTATTATTGGTAAGACGCTGCAACATATCTCCGACATTGACCACAATATGATTTTCGATTGAGGTTACAGACACCCATTCGTTTTTCTTATTCAAAACCTGTAATCCGTCTGCTGACGCCCCAACTAATAAGGTTATTAAATTAATATCTTCGTGTTCTCCTGCTCGTACCGCATCGGGTTCGGGATTAACGATTGGCGGATAATGAATAGGACGCAGAATGCTGTTCCCGTTGTGAATGTATGGGTCAAAAAAGTTTTCTTCCACTCCTAAATATAAAGCTATCGCACTCAATAATTTTCTTCCGGTTTTTTCAAAGGTTTGAAAGGCTTCTTTTCCTTTAGGTAGAAACTCCGGCACTTCTGCTACATTGACATTTTCCGGATAAATTTCTTTTATCGGGTCATTGTCCTCTACAAATTGTCCGAAATGCCAAAATTCTTTTAAATCGCCTGCTTTTCGGTGTTTTGCGTGTTCTTTTCCGAAGGAAGTATATCCTCTTTGTCCTCCTATACCTTCAATTTCATATTTTGCTTTTTCTTCAGTTGGTAAGGCGAAAAAATCTCTAACACGGGCATAAAAATCTGCTATCAACTTTTCGTCTATTCCGTGATTGCGAACGGCAACGAAGCCTATTTCTTCGTAAGCTTTTCCTATTTCCTGAATAAATTTTTCTTTCCTTTTATTATCGTTTGATAGAAAATCATTTAAATCAACCGATGGAATTCCTTTTGGTGTGTTCATTTGATAAGTAACTTAAATTTGTTCAAATATAGTGTTTAATTTCCTATTTTTTTGCATATTGCTTTTAGGGGAAATATTAATTCTTTATACTTTATTTGATAAAACAAAAAAGCCCATCCAAACGGACAGGCTTTTATTGTTTGACTCTCTTTAAATCTTTAAGCTAAAGCATTTTTTAAATCCTCGATTAAGTCTTCTGTATCTTCCACACCTACGCTCAAACGGATAAGGGTGTCCACTACTCCACTTTTTTCTCGTTCTTCTTTTGGTATAGCTGCGTGTGTCATCGTTGCAGGATGACCTACTAGAGACTCAACTCCTCCTAAAGATTCGGCAAGGGTAAATAATTTTAGCTTTTTCACTATTTCAAGAGCTTCTTCCAATCTGTCTCCTGCTAAAGTAAACGAAACCATTCCCCCGAAATCTTTCATTTGTTCTTTGGCTATATCGTGATTTTTGTGCGTTGTTAGTCCCGGCCAATATACCTTATCTACCTTGGGATGACTTTGTAAAAATTCCGCAATAGCTTTTCCATTGATACAATGTTGTTTCATTCTCAAGTGCAAGGTTTTAATTCCCCTAAGCACTAAAAACGAATCCATAGGACCGCATACAGCTCCTGAACTGTTTTGTATGCGATACATTTCGGTTGCTAAATCATCATCTTTTACAACTAAAACTCCCATAACCACATCCGAATGTCCTCCTAAATATTTGGTAGCGGAGTGCATCACAATATCCGCCCCTAAATCAAGAGGGTTTTGTAAATACGGAGTAGCAAATGTATTATCAACAGCTAATAATATATTGTTTTCTTTCGCTAATTTTGCCAAAGCCTTAATGTCGATAATTTGAAGCGTTGGATTGGTTGGTGTTTCCACCCAAATCAACTTTGTTTTATCATTGATTTTTTTGGATACGTTTTCGACCTCTCCCATAGGAACGAAGTGAAAAACAATTCCGTATTTTTCAAAGATAGTTTTAAATATACGATAAGTACCTCCGTACAAATCATTCGTAGAAATGACTTCATCTCCGGGGTTCAACATTTTCAACACGCAGTCTATTGCCGCTAAACCGGAACCAAAAGCAGCTCCGTATTTTCCGTTTTCAATTGCGGCAACATTAATTTCCAAAGCATTTCTTGTCGGATTTAATGTTCTTGAATATTCATACCCTTTATGATTTCCTACACCATCTTGTATATAAGTAGAAGTTTGATAGATAGGTGTCATAATCGCACCCGTAGCAGAATCAGGCTCTAACCCTGCGTGAATAACTTTTGTTCCAAATTTCATTTTCTGTATTTTTTATGCCTGCGAAAGTAATAATTTATAGGAGATAAATACGTCAAATCATCAACGAAATTGATAACACACAACAAAAAAAGCCCTTAGCTAATCAGCTAAAGGCTTTCAATTAAAGTCAAACTAAAAAATTATTTTTTAGCTCCGTAGTATTTTTTCTCTTTAATACGTGCAGCTTTTCCTCTCAATCCTCTCAAGTAGAAAATTCTAGCTCTACGAACAGCACCTTTTTTGGTAACTTTGATACTATCAATAAAAGGAGAATTTACAGGAAATATTCTTTCTACAGCTGTATTCCCTGATAATTTACGAACCGTAAATGTTTCAGTAGCTCCTGAGCCTCTTCTTTGTAGTACAACACCTTGGAAAGACTGGATTCTTTCTTTGTCTCCCTCTTTAATTTTATAATCTACGATTACAGTATCTCCGGCTTTAAATTCCGACCACGTTTTAATGTCGTTAATTTCGTTTTCTATCTCTTTAATAATATCCATGACGTGCAAATATATATGTCTAATTTCTTATTTCGGGGTGCAATGATACGAATTAATTTTTATTTATCAATCAACAAGAGTGAATTATTTTTTTGTTTACTCCTTAATTATTATCCGTCCTAACAAAAATCAAACACCTTCAGTTCCGTTTTTTTCTTAGTTTTGTAAAAAAAGAAAGTAAAACTGCTATGCCAAAAGTACTAAGAATAATAAATCGTTTTAATATAGGAGGGCCTACTTTTAACGCTGCCTACCTTTCTAAATACTTAAACGATGATTTTGAAACGCTTTTGGTTGGCGGTCAAAAAGATGAGAGTGAAGACAGTTCGGAATTTATCGTAGAACAATTAGGCTTATCTCCAATCATCATCCCCGAAATGAAAAGAGAAATTAATTTTTCCAATGATAAAATCGCCTACAAAAAACTCAAGAAAATCATTGCAGACTTTAAACCGGATATTGTACACACTCACGCATCAAAAGCCGGTGCTTTGGGACGATTAGCCGCATACAACATGAAAGTCCCCGTAATTGTTCACACTTTTCACGGACATGTGTTTCATTCGTATTTCGGAAAAGCTAAAACCGCCTTTTATAAGCAAGTTGAACGTCATTTGGCTAAAAAATCATCAGCTATTATCGCTATAAGCCCCATTCAAAAACAAGAAATCGGCATTCAACACAAGATCTGCTCACCTGACAAAATAAGAGTGATTCCTTTAGGGTTTGATTTGGACCATTTTAGAATCAACAAAGCTGAAAAAAGGACAGCTTTTAGAAAAGAATGGAACATAAAAGACAATGAAATTGCCGTCGGTATTATTGGACGATTGGTTCCTATTAAAAATCATCATCTGTTTTTAGATGCTGTTAAAAACACAATAGAACAAAGCGACAAACCCGTTCGTTTCTTCATTGTAGGCGACGGAGAATTGAAAGAAGAGTTGATTGAATACTGTAAATCGTTGGGATTGGATTACAGAACAGACAAA
>JALTUD010000555.1 GCA_027047735.1 Flavobacteriales bacterium
AGTTCAAACACGCCGTTCTATCCCTAACGCGGGGCAGGTGAGTGCAAAGAAAACGGAGTTTAGTTTTCTTAGACGATGAAAAATTCTTTTGCATAGCCCCAGCTATGGAAAAGAATTTTGAAGAAGTTATTTACAGTTTGGGTATAAAAGTGAAATTAGATTATTTTCTTTTCAATCTAGGCATTTTTAAGAAGCATAGCCGTAGCTATGGTTCGCAAAAATAACGACGAGTGAAATGAAAAGAACTAATTTGTAACTTATAGACAAATTGTAATTAACTTCTAACAAGCATAAGGAAAATCAAAACGTTTTATTGTGCTCAGATGTCCCGTATTAGGAATTGTATCCCTAACACAAAAGTACTGTTTAGATAAGTAATTTTATTATAAAAATAATATCATCAATACGTACAAATAATTATCTTTGTTTGCTTACTAAAAAAATACTTAAATGGCATACAATAATATATTATTCGAGGTAAAAGATGCAGTAGCATATATTACCATTAACCGACCAAAACAATTAAATGCTTTAAACAAAGAAACGATAGATGAGTTAAATCAAGCGTTTACCAATGTAGAAGAAGACGGAGCTATACGAGTAGTTATATTGACAGGGAGTGAAGAAAAAGCCTTTGTAGCCGGAGCTGATATAAAGGAGTTTGCAAGTTTCTCCGTAGAAGAAGGGAAGTTGCTTTCGGCAGAAGGACACCAAAAATTATTTAATTTAGTTGAAAATTTATCAAAGCCTGTAATTGCCGGTATTAATGGTTTTGCTCTAGGCGGAGGATTGGAGTTGGCGATGGCTTCGCATATACGTGTAGCATCAGAAAACGCAAAAATGGGATTACCTGAAGTGTCGTTAGGTGTAATACCCGGCTATGGAGGAACGCAACGTTTAGCACAATTGGTTGGAAAAGGAAAAGCTTTTGAAATGATTACAACCGCTTCAATGATAGATGCAAATGATGCGTACAAATGGGGCTTAGTCAATCATGTGGTAAAAGCAGAAGAATTAATTCCTGTCTGTGAGAAAATAGCAAGTAAAATTGTAAAAAACTCACCTAAAGCAATCAGTAGTGCAATCATAGCTGTTAACGCACAGTTTCGAGAAGGTATCGATGGTTTTGTTACTGAGATTACTGAGTTTGGAAAATGTTTTGGAACTGAAGATTTTAAAGAAGGTACTACTGCCTTTATGGAAAAAAGAAAACCGGTTTTTTCAGGTAAATAAACTCGATTGGTTGGTACAAGTATCCTATATAAAATAATAAAATGAGCAAAAAATATAACGTCTATAACGGTTTAAATCTTCCTAATGTAGCTGAAGAGGTATTGGAAAGATGGAAGAAAAACGATACGTTCAAGAAAAGCGTAGAAACTAAAAATCCCGATAAACCTTTCATTTTTTTTGAAGGGCCACCATCGGCGAATGGGTTACCCGGTATTCATCACGTAATCGGTAGAACCGTTAAAGATATTTTTTGCAGATACAAAACCTTAAAAGGTTTTCGCGTTGAGCGAAAAGCAGGTTGGGATACTCATGGACTACCCGTAGAGTTAAAGGTTGAAAAAGAATTAGGAATAACCAAAGAAGATATTGGAAAGAAAATTTCCGTAGAAGAGTACAACAAAGCGTGTAGAGAATCAGTAATGCGTTACACCGATGTTTGGAACGATCTTACCGAAAAAATGGGGTATTGGGTAGATATGGAACATCCTTATATCACTTACGAAAACAAATATATGGAGTCGGTTTGGTGGCTGTTGCAACAAATCTATAACAAAGGATTGATGTATAAAGGTTATACTATTCAACCTTATTCACCAAAAGCCGGTACGGGTTTGAGTTCTCATGAGATTAATCAACCCGGTTGTTACAAAGATGTTAAGGATACAACGGTAATTGCTCAATTCAAAGCAAAGCCCAATGATGTTCTTCCAAATGACACTTACTTTATTGCATGGACAACTACACCGTGGACATTACCGTCGAATACAGCTTTGGCAGTAGGGCCGAAAATTGATTATGTGTTGGTAGAAACGTTCAATCAATATACGGGAGAGCCAATCAAAATTGTTTTGGCAGAAACTTTAGTAAAAAAACAATTATCAGGGAAATACGCTCCTGAAAATGAGGAGTTGTCTATCGAGAATTATACATTTGGAGATAAAAAGATACCTTACAGAATAGAAGAAAAACACAAGGGAAAAGATTTAGTAGGAATTAAATACGAGCAATTATTGCCTTATGCTCTTCCTGTAGAAAATCCAGAAGAAGCTTTTCGAGTAATTCCCGGTAATTTTGTTACGACAGAAGACGGAACAGGTATTGTACATATTGCCCCTACCTTCGGTGCTGATGATGCCCAAGTCGCTAAAGAAGCCGGAGTTCCTCCAATGTTAGTGGAAGATGAAAACGGAAACCTTGTTCCTTTGGTCGATTTACAAGGGAAATTTCGTCCGGAAATGGGAGAATTGGCAGGAAAATACGTCAAAAACGAATATTACGAAGAGGGGAGTGTACCCGATAAATCGGTAGATGTAGAAATTGCTATTCGTCTGAAAGAAGAAAACAAAGCTTTTAAGGTTGAGAAATACGAGCATAGTTACCCGCATTGTTGGCGTACCGACAAGCCTGTTTTGTATTATCCTTTAGATAGTTGGTTTATCCGAATTACCGATGTAAAAGAGAGAATGGTGGAGTTGAATAAAACGATTAATTGGAAACCGAAATCAACAGGTGAAGGTCGTTTCGGAAATTGGTTAGAAAATGCCAACGATTGGAACTTATCACGTTCACGTTATTGGGGAATCCCAATTCCTGTTTGGAGAACCGAAGATGGAAGCGAGTCGATTTGTATCGGTTCGGTAAAGGAGTTGAAAGCTGAAGTTGAGAAATCAATTGAGGCAGGACTAATGGGAAAAAATCCATTTGTTCAATTTAACCCCGAAGATATGAGCGATGAGAATTATAACACGTTTGATTTACACAAAAGTTATGTAGATGAAATCGTTTTAGTTTCTCCTTCCGGTAAGCCGATGCGTAGAGAGTCCGATCTAATCGATGTTTGGTTTGATTCAGGCTCAATGCCTACCGCTCAACATCATTATCCGTTTGAAAACAAGGAGTTAATCGATAAAAAAGGATACGGGACAGCCGACTTTATCGCTGAAGGTGTTGACCAAACCAGAGGATGGTTCTACACCTTACATGCCATTGCAACGATGGTCTTTGACCGCACAGCCTATAAAAATGTAATCTCAAATGGATTGGTACTGGACAAAAACGGGCAGAAAATGTCAAAACGTTTAGGAAATGCAGTTGATCCATTTAAAACATTAGCAAAATACGGAGCAGACGCTACACGTTGGTATATGATAACCAATGCACAGCCTTGGGATAATTTAAAATTTGACGAAGAAGGAATCGTAGAGGTGCAAAGAAAACTGTTTGGAACGTTATACAATACTTACGGGTTCTTTGCTTTGTATGCTAATATTGATGAGTTTACCTATCAAGAGCCACAAGTTTCAACCGAAAAACAACCGGAAATAGACCGATGGATTATTTCAAAATTAAATACTTTGATAAAAGAAGTAGAGCAGTCGCTTGAAAATTATGAACCAACTAAAGCCGGTCGATTAATTCAAGGTTTTGTAACCGATCAATTGAGTAATTGGTACGTTCGTTTATGTAGAAGACGTTTCTGGAAAGGAGAATATTCAGATGATAAAATATCGGCTTACCAAACACTTTATACTTGTTTGGAAACTGTTGCTATTTTAGCATCACCTTTTGCTCCTTTCTATACCGATAAGTTATTTGTAGATTTAAATAAAGTATCGAATAAACATACCGAAGATTCCGTGCATTTGGTTGATTTCCCAACAGCAGATGATAGTAAAATTGACTTGGAATTGGAAGAACGAATGGATATAGCTCAACGCGTGTCTTCTATGGTACTGAGTATTCGAGCAAAAGAAAAGATTAAAGTACGGCAACCGCTTCAAAAAATTATGGTTCCGATTTTAGATCAATCTTTTGAAGATAGAATTAGAGCCGTAAAGGATTTAATACTTTCGGAGGTCAATGTTAAAGAAATGGATTTATTAAAAGATACGTCAGGTGTTTTGGTTAAAAAGATAAAACCCAACTTTAAAACCATCGGAAAAAAATACGGTAAACTAATGAAATCTATCATGGCAACCGTAGGTGAATTTTCACAAGAAGATATTGCGGAAATTGAAAAAAATAATGGTTGGAAAGGAGAAATTGACGGAACAGTTGTGGAATTGGAATTAAACGATTTTGAAATATCAACCGACGATATTCCGGGTTGGTTGATTACTACAGAAGGAAACCTTACAGTGGCTTTAGATGTTACTATGTCTAAAGAATTGAAAGAAGAAGGAATTGCTCGTGAGTTTGTGAATCGAATCCAAAATCTCAGAAAAGAAAGCGGTTTGGAAGTTGTTGATAAAATACACCTAAAAATAAAGAAAAACGAGGTAGTAGATGATGCAATCAAAAACAATTTAGAGTATATTTGTTCCGAAACATTAGCCGACAAATTAGATTTGGTTGATGAATTGGAAGGTACACCATTTTCTTTTGAAGTAGAAAAAGGAGTTGAGGCTGAGTTGCAGTTAGAAAAGATTTAATAAATTTTAGAGTAAATAATTTTAAAGATTATGTCAGAAAAAGAAAAGATAAACAGATATAGCGACGAAGATTTAGCTGAATTTAAAGTATTGATAGAAGAAAAGTTAAAAGAAGCAAAAGAAGATTTACACCTTTTGCAAGAATCTTTATCACACGAAGGAGACCATGGCACAAATGATACAGGACGTTCATTTAATATGATGGAAGACGGTTCAGAAACCATGATGCGTGAGGAAATGGCTCAGTTAGCCGTGCGTCAAGAAAAATTTGTTAAGAATTTGGAAAATGCTCTTCGTAGAATAGAAAACAAAACCTACGGTGTTTGTCGAGTAACCGGTAAGTTGATTCGTAAAGAACGATTAAAATTAGTTCCTCATGCAACGCTTAGTATCGAAGCAAAAAAAATGCAAGATAACAGATAAATCAGACGAATAAATGGATGTAGAAGAAATTCCCAACGTAATGCTCATCATACTTACCTCTCTGGGGGTGGGATTCTTTTTGGTGGGCGTATTGTTGGTGTTTTTTCCTCCTAAAAAAATTAATGGTTTGTATGGGTATAGAACATCACGTTCTATGCAGTCGCAAGAAGCTTGGGATTTTTCTCAAAAGTATTCATCCAAAATAATGTTGATTTTAGGTGTGGTTTATACTTCAATAGGGTTGCTTACTTTACTCTTTCCTAAATTAGATGAAATTACCGCATCTTTAGTATCGATAACCATAATTTTAGTAGGTGTTTTCTTTATGTTCTACAAAACAGAAAAAGAATTAGCAAAAAGATTCGATGATTAAAAATAAGAGCTTTCAATTAGTATTACTGACCATTTTTTCGGTATTGTTCATCGATCAATTTGTTAAAATTTGGGTGAAATCTCACGCCCTTTTACACGAAGTCTTAGGAGAATTTGGTTTTATTAAAATTCATTTTATCGAAAATCCGGGAATGGCCTTCGGAATGGCTTTCGGAGGGGAATGGGGTAAAATTTTGTTGAGTTTATTTCGTGTAGTTGCGATTATTGGTTTAGGTTTCCTAATTCGAAATTTAATTGAAAACAAAGCCCCAAAAGGATTGTTAATTTCTATGGCGTTAATTTTTTCCGGAGCTTTAGGAAACATTTTAGATAGTGCTTTCTACGGATTAATGTTTGATAGAGGTACAATTTGGGATCCTGTTATTCAAGATTGGTTGGGGTATAGCGGAGTAGCTAAACTTAATTTTGAAGGATATGCACCACCCTTGCACGGTTGTGTTGTCGATATGATTCACACTGAGTTTTACTATCCAAAGTGGGTTCCTTTTGGTTTCGCCGGTCAAGAGGTCTTTCCGCCTGTTTTCAATATTGCTGATTCGGCAATTAGTATTGGAATAGCAATTATTGTTCTTTTCAATAAACGATTTTTTGGAGATTCTGAAAATGAATTTGAAATCTTTAAGAGAAAAAAACAACAAATCCATATTGAAGAAATACAAAAAGGTGAATAAATCAAAAATATTAATCATTTATACAGGAGGTACAATAGGAATGATAACCGATTATGAATCGGGTTCTTTAAAACCTTTCGATTTTAACCATATAGAGCAAGAAGTCCCCGAATTAAAAAAAATCCCCTATCAACTAGATACTTTATTTTTTAAAAACCCGATAGATTCATCCAATATGAATCATGAAATTTGGGTAAAAACAGCACGACTGATTGAAGAAAGGTATAACGATTACGATGGGTTTGTTATACTGCACGGTTCCGACACAATGGCTTATTCGGCAAGTGCTCTCAGTTTTATGTTACAAAATTTGGATAAACCTGTAATCTTCACCGGTTCACAACTGCCAATCGGTGTAATCAGAACGGATGGAAAAGAAAACTTAGTAACAGCAATAGAAATAGCCGGAGCTAAAAAGAATGGTAAGCCAATCGTCCCTGAGGTAGCTATATATTTTGAATATAAATTGTACAGAGGCAACAGAACCACAAAACTTAATGCAGAACATTTTGAGGCTTTTACATCCTTTAATTATCCGATATTAGCCAATGCCGGGATAAACATAGATTATAATTATTCAAAGATTCTAAGGCCTTCATCAGCACCCCTGAAAGTACATTACAATTTTGATATAAATGTTGGGATATTAACTCTATTCCCGGGCATTTCAAAAAAATATATAGAACACTTTTTTGCAATGCCTGAATTAAAAGGTGTAGTGTTGCAAACCTTCGGTTCAGGAAACGCTCCAACAGAGCGGTGGTTTATTTCAATCTTAAAAGAAGCTATATCTAAGGGCATTACAATCCTGAATATTACACAATGTAAAAAAGGAGAAGTGATTCAAGGACGCTATGAAACAAGTAAAGAACTAGCAAAAATCGGAATAATAGGAGGAAAGGACTTAACCTTAGAAAGTGCAATAACCAAAATGATGATGATATTAGCAGAATATTCATCACCCGAAACCATTGCAAAAGAACTAGTAAAATCATATTGTGGTGAAATAAAAGAAGAATAACTTGGGCGTTCCCCTAAAAGCAAAAAAGAGCATATCCTTTCAGGAAACGCTCTTTTTTGCTTTTAGGGTCGGGCTATCACTACTCACTCTTTTTGCCCTCAAAAGGAGGAGGGCAAAAAGGAGTTCAAACACGCCGTTCTATCCCTAACGTGTGTAAAAAGAGTGGTAAGAAAATGAGTTTTAGTTTCTTTAGACGATGAAAAAAATCTTTGCATAGCTCCCGCTATGGAAATATTTTTTGAAGAAGTATAAAGGAAAATAAAACCGTTTTATTGTGTTCAGATGTCCCGTGTTAGGGATACAAATCCCTAACGCGGAAGGAATTATATTAACTAAATTAGTGTTATTTTAATTCTTTATGACATAGCCACCAATCGAAGCATTCAAACTCCCCCTCTTTAGCCTTTTCAATCCTTTCCTTTGATGTTTTTATATCAGTAGCTGGGGGGATTATCACATGATTTCCCATTATCTCATTATTAGGCCAATCTGCAGGCATGGCAACATTGTTTTTATCAGAAATCTGTAAAGCTTTAACTATACGAATAATTTCATCTAAATTTCTACCTAATTCCTGTGGATAATAAAGCATTAGTCTTAATTGAGATTTAGGATCAACTACGAATACTGCTCTTACGGTATTCGTTCCTTTCCCGGGATGTATTATACCTAAAGTATTTGCAACTTTACCTGTATCTGCAATAATAGGGAATTCTATCTGGATATTAAGATTTTCTTTAATCCAACCTTCCCATTTGATATGAGCAAAAACTTGATCGACACTTAACCCAATTAACTCACAATTTAACTCTTTAAATTTTGAGTACCTTTTTTGAAATGCAACAAACTCTGTTGTACAAACAGGAGTAAAATCTGCGGGATGGCTAAATAGAACAAACCACTTACCTTTAAAGTGTGAAGGGATATTGAGTGTTCCTTGAGTAGTTTGCACTGTTATTTCAGGGAAGTTGTCCCCCAATAATGGCATTTTGTTATTGTTTTCTTGTTTTTCCATTTTTAATTATATTAGTTAATACTCCTGCTTTAAATCATAATAAATCTTCAATTGCAAAGAATCATTACCAATCTTATATTTTATGGTAGAAACACCATTTTCTGCATTTTCAATAGGATTAAAAATACCGGTATAGATTAAATCACTACCTGTGTCACACGTCCAATTACTGTTTCCGTCTTCGTCTATTAACTCAAACATATAGTTTGTATTATATAATTTAACCGCTTGGGGGGCAATCCATTCCGTAATTTGGTCATGTGGCTGATCTTCGTTTACAGGACTCTCAAAAATCCAAGCAGAATCGTTAGCAGGTTTTATTCTCAAAATCAAATCCGCAGGATAGTATTGAGATGTAATACACCAATAATTATCCCAGTCTGTACCATTATTTAAGTTGTAATAAGTAATTTCATACTTATAAGTAAAAGCATAAAGACAACTTTGATCTTCATAATCAACATGCTCTTTATAAAGAGGAGAGTCAGGGTCTGTACATCCACCCGTATGATTTTCTCGTTTCAAATTAGGATCTTCCACTTTTCTACATTCAGAGAATAAAGAGATAAGAAGAACAGTAGAAACGATATAAATTATTTTATTAAAAGAAATCATTGTAACGTTATTTTATGACGTAATGTAAAACTAATTGAGTGCCTCCGGATTGTATGGTAATGTTCCCATTGTTCAATTCATCTAAAGGGTTAAACGTCCCCGATGCAATTGGGTCATTAGGAGATGTTGCGTCATAATCCCATAAATCCCATTTGTATATCTCGTTTCTTAACTTTAACTGCCGTGGTTCTTGCCAAATAGCGGGAGCACCCGGATTTTGATTTGTCTTTTCTGTGCTTTGAAAAACAAGTACATCTTCTCCGTTGTAACCAATATTTAACAACAAATCGGCATTAGTTGTACTGCCAAATCCAAAATCCCAATCACTTCCATTATCTTGAGCCGGATAATAAGTTATTTCGTATGAAGTAACATACACATATTGACAATCTCCATTTCCGGTAGCATTAGGATCATAGTTCGGTGAGTCTCTATCATTGCAACCCGAATTTGGTGCGGGAGCAGGTTGCACCTCAGGGCGAGGAGGAAATGTTTTTTTACAAGAACTACCAAAAGTAATTCCTAAAGCTAAAAAAGCTAATCCTGTTATTTGTAGTATTCTATTCTTCATAATATTCTAAAAAATTACTTTTGTAAAAAGTAATAAACTTTTATTTGAGTTTCCAGACCGTTCGCATCCGTATATTTTGATACGATTTCATTATTGTTAGCATCATTTATAGGATTGAATGAACCGGTGGCTATTGTCTCCGGACTACCAATCGTTTCGTTATCTAACAATTCCCACTCATAGGTTTTATTTTTTAATCTCTCAACAGTAGGAGCATTCCATTGAGCAGGAATAGTATCGTTTTGATTGTTCATTACTGTACTTTCAAATAGCCAAGTACTCGCTCCTTGTTCTTTGATTTTAAGTATCAAGTCAGCATTTGTGTTGATGACTGCGTCCCAAGTACTACCGTCTTCTTTAAACTTCGCATAGTAAGAAACCTCATACATAGTTGTTTTAATATAGACGCAATTTCCATTGTCTTCCGTTGCAGAAGAGTTAAAATTGTAGGCATCGTTATCCATACATCCTTTAACTACAGAAGCTCCAGAAGTTTCCGGATCTTTTTTGCAAGAAAGACCCAGAAAAATCAATGTAATAAAGATGTATAAATGAGTATGTTTCATTATTGTAATGTGAACGTTATCACTAATTCCGAACCTCCGGCAGTAGTAGTTATTTTGTGTGTGCTGGTGTTAGCAGAAGTTATAGGATTAAAAGTTCCATTTGAAATAGGGTCGTCAGGGTTACCTGTATCTATATCAACTAATTCCCATTCATAAGTTTTATTGAGTAGCTTAATAGGATTAGGAGCTGACCATTGTGCCGGTGTTGAAGGATCTTGATTAGACGCTTCACTGCTTTCAAAAATGTAACTGCTTGCTCCCTGTTCTTTGATTTTAAGAACTAAATCGGCGTTAGCAGTACTCCCAAATCCATAATCCCAATTACTTCCGTTATCTTGTGCAGGATAATGAGTGATTTGGTAAGCAGATGTGTAAGCATATTGACAACTTCCGTCATCAGACGTAGCATTGGAGTTGTATAAAGGAGAATCACTATCGGTACATCCTTGAATGGAATTTCCGCCACCGTTTCCTCCTCCCCCATTGTTTCCTGAGCCACCATTATTTCCACTTCCGTTGTTTCCACTTCCGGCGTTGCTACCCGACCCACCGTTATTCGATGTATTTCCGTTATCAATCGTTTCAGGTGCCGGTTCTTCTTTTCTACAAGATTCAGCTGTTATTATTGCCGTAGATAAAAGTGCTAAGGCAGTTAGTTTTAAAAATCTATTTTTCATAGTAATGTAGTTTTAGGTTTTTTAAGTTAAAAAAAATGTAAGACGCAATTTAAAAAAATAAAATGACAGAAGCAAAATTAAAAGGTATAACCTACTCCAATATTACCGCTCAGAGCAAAGCGTTTTACCTTTTGGAAGTTTTGCATCTTGGCAAAAAACAAAGGGGTTAATCCAGCTTTAAACATAAGCCCTCCCTTAGGCTTTTGGTATCGATAGTCAATATTAATATGACCAAACCACTCTTCGATGGTCTTTAATCCAACTCTGAGCGGTTGCACGTTTAGGTTTCCTTCATCAACAACAAGATTGTTTACCTGATAGTTCCAATAGGTTGACCCCACCCCGTACGATAAAAAGTGATTGCCTTTTAAATGGTGCAACAAACTAACTTCCAATGGTAAAAAATAATCTTTAGAAGGCTTTACTTTAGTTAGTCCCGGAAAAATACTGAACCCGGCACTTACGCGAACACTTAATTTATCTCCGATATCAAATAAACCTCTTTCATAATTAATAGAATAAAAAAGCCCCTTACCTCCTAATTCCAGATAAATATTGTTCTGAGCATAGTCCGAATGACTGACATGGTTACTGTCCACTTCACCGTTTAACCTATCTTGAGAAAAACAGAAAAGTGAAACAAATAAAAATAAAAAAGATAAAAACAAGTGATTTGCTTTCATAATATGTAGTGTGTGTTAATGATTTTGCAAGTTGACAATAAACAAGTTCAATAGTCTTTAAATCAATGGATTGTCAGATTTATACTTTTTATGTTACTTTTGTTACGAACGATAAAGATATATTATTTTTTTTGTTTCTGCAATATTTTTCTACCTTAGTCCCTTCAAAGAATGCCCCGGAGTACTTTTAAACCATGATAAAAAAAAGAAAAGAGGGCATTGATGAATTATGACGCTTGAAAAACTGATAGAGAAATACACGACAGAAGCATCTCACTTTATAAACATTGATGGGGCAAAAGTTCATTATAGAATTGAGGGAGAAGGAAAACCTATTTTATTAATACATGGAACATTTTCCTCCTTGCATACTTATGATGAATGGACAAAAATTTTTGTAGCAAGAGGTTATAAGGTTATTCGATTTGATATGCCCGGCTTTGGTTTGACCGGTCCTCACCCTAAAGAAAAATACACAATCGGCGATGTAGCGGATTTCATCGAAGAGTTTTTGGAAACCTTATCTATAAAAAAATGTGATGTAGTCGGCAATTCGCTTGGAGGATGGATTGCGTGGGAGTTTGCACTGAAGTATCCTGAGCGTGTTCGTAAATTGGTGCTTATTGATGCAGCCGGCTATATTAATGATCGTAATTTTCCTCTCCCTTTTGTTATCGCTCAAACTCCCGTTTTGCGTAATGTTTTTAATTATGTACCAAAAGCTGTAGTTCGTCGTTTTGTCAGACAAGTTTTCCATAATCAAGACAAAGTAACGGAAGATATTGTGGATCGTCACTTTGATATGTTTCATCGAGAGGGAAATATGGAAGCTTTTGTGAAAATTGCAAACTCTCACTTTGTGCAAAATACGCACGAGTTGAAAAACTTGCATATCCCGACGCTAATTATTTGGGGAGATAAAGATAATTGGTTGAGTGTTGATCATGCACACAAATTTCAAAGAGACATTCCCGATTCTAAAGTTATTATTTATAAAAATGTTGGTCATATTGCTATGGAGGAAATTCCGGAAGAATCGGCTGAAGATGTATTAAAGTTTTTGGAGGAATAAAAATTTTGGTTAAAAAAATTAACACCCTTTAACATTTTTTGAAAAATATTTTTGGATTTATTGCATTTTATATTTAGATTTATAAAGTTTTAACCCCAAAAATAACACACACACTATGTTAGGTTTCAGTAAAAAAGTGCTTAAAGGCGTAAGTTTTGACAGAAATTTGTTTCAAAAAGAACTCAAGAAATCAATCGAAAATGTAAAGAAAGAAGATGTACGCAAATTGTATATTTGGTGTTTGGCTTCTTTTGCAATGTACAATGATTTGATTATTGATGTTTTTGATTCTGTAAAATAGTCATTAAGTAGCATCTTTATAAGAGTTTTATAAAGATTCAAGGAAAACTAAAAGCAATGCTGACTTTGTCGCATTGCTTTTTTTGTTAGTTTTGAAACAATGAGGAGTGTTTTAATTACCGTATGTGTTTTATTGACTTTGTTTGCAGTAGGGCAAAATGACACGTTGCGTGAGGTGGTTATAGAAGCTGATAGAATAAATCAACCTTCGGTTACATATAAGGTTATTGAGTTAAAAATAGATGATAATAAGAATTTAGCCACGGTTTTACAAAATAGTTCGGGAGTTTATTTGAAATCTTATGGAATAGGAAGTTTAACTTCTTTATCCATAAGAGGAAGTAATGCTTCCCAAACACAATTGTTGTGGAATGGCTTTACTATTAATTCACCAACTTTAGGACAAACAGATTTATCTATTGTTTCAACTGCCTTAGTTGACAAAGCTTCGGTTTTTTTGGGGGTAAGCAGTCTTTCCAATACGAGTGGAGGGTTGGGAGGAGCTATTCAGTTAGAGAATGTCCCTGCTTTTGGTAGCGGTACAAATGTTTCTTTTGTTCAAGAAGTTGGAAGTTTTGGAATTGACAATAAGTTAGTTAAACTCAAAGGAGGAACTCAAAAATATAGTTTTTCGGGTGGACTTGTACAACGTAAAGCGACCAATAATTTCACTTACCACGACATTTCCAAACAAGACAAACCTTTGGTGATACAAAAAAATGCAGGTTTTCTTCAACAGGAGGCGTCGTGGAACTTTTTCTATCAACCTAATCATCGTCATCAGTTTGCTTTAAAAAGCAACTTTAGGCAAAGTTTTAGGCAAATACCATCGGTTATTGGTTCTCAAAGTAACGGACAGCATCAGCAAGATAAAACCGGAAAGATGATGATGGAATGGAACTACAATAAAAATAATTATTTTCAGAAAGTAGCAGTAGGCTACTTTTATGATTACCTTAATTATGTAGATACAATTGCCGATATTAACTCTAAGGTGGTTACCAATTCGTTGAAAAGTTATTATAAGGGGAAGTATTATTTAAGTGATTCTATTCAATTTCGTTTTTCCGTTCAAG
>JALTUD010000556.1 GCA_027047735.1 Flavobacteriales bacterium
ATTGACAGCTAATAATAACGGTTTGTCAAATACATATTCTCAAACATTTACTATTGTTCCGGAACCTGTTTCGCAATTTACTCCAAGTACCACAAATACGACATTACCTAATGCTACAGTTAGTTTTTCTAATCAAAGTACTAATGCAACATCTTATTTATGGGATTTTGGAGATGGGAATACTTCAACCGCAACTAGCCCTTCTCATACTTATACAAGTGCTGGAACGTTTACTGTTACTCTTACTTCATCAAATGCATACTGTTCAGGTAATTCTTCAACGAGTACAATTACCGTTACAAACAACAATACATCAACTGTGCCGGTGTCGAGTTTCTCTACACAGGGATCAACATCTTTTTGTGAAGGTTCGTCGGTTTCCTTTACAAATAACTCCATAAATGCAACATCTTATTTATGGGATTTTGGAGATGGGAATACTTCTGCAACTACCAATCCTTCTCATATATATACTGTCGCAGGAACTTATGTAGTAACACTTACAGCAAGTAGTTCCGGAGGTAGTAATAACTCAACTCAAACTATCACAGTTGTCGCTCCACCTACCGCTCAATTCTCGCCTAGTGCAACTAATCTAGTTCTTCCTAATGCAACTGTTACGTTTACCAATAACTCATTGAACTCAACTACATATTTGTGGGATTTTGGTGATGGTAACACATCGACTTTCTTTGGTCCTACTCACACCTATACTTCTGCAGGAAGTTATACTGTTACGTTAACTGCTAATAATTCTTCATGTCCTTCTGTTTCGACCTCGCAAATAATTACTGTTTCGAGCTCAGGAACATCGCCCGTGGCTCAATTTTCAACACAGTCACCCAATAACACTTTTTGTGTAGGAGAATTCATTTATTTAACAAATAATTCTATAAATGCTACGTCTTACAATTGGAATATTGCCGGAGGTTCACCTTCTTCATCTACGGCTCAATCTCCGGTAGTTGTGTTTTCTAGCCCTGGTACTTATACCATTACATTAATAGCAAATGGAAATGGGAATAGCAATGTTATGAGTTTGCCAATAACTATTATTGGAGCTCCAACGGCTTCCTTTACTTATACACCATCTGTTGATTCTGTTAATACTCCTATTCAGTTTACAAATACGTCGTTAAATTCCAATTCATTTTTATGGGATTTTGGTGATGGTAATACATCAACACAAACGAATCCAACTCATACCTATACATCTACGGGTACATACCAAGTTGTGTTAAATAGTAGTAATAATACATGCCCTAATGATAGTGTAATAGAGAATATTACGGTGTTAAATAATGGGCTTAGTTCTATCGATGAAAACGAATTATTTTCTACATTAAAAATATTTCCAAATCCTGTAACTGATGTCATACAGTTGAGTTTTAGTTTAACTAAATTAAATTCTATTAAAGTATATCTGCTTAATATGAATGGGCAGAAAATAAAGACTTTGTTTTCTGAAACAAATATGGCAAAAGGGGAACAGCAAATTTCAATACCAATTGATAAATCAATATCTAGTGGTATTTATTTTATCCAAGTTGAGACTGAAAACAAATCAATGGTAAAAAGAATACTAGTAAAATAATATTAGGTCAGCAAGTAGTTTAGCTTGAGCTATTTAAACCTAACAATTTACAGATAGTTAAATAAAATCATAATAAAAATAAATAAAATGAAACAAAAGAATTCAAAATTAGCAATTGCATTAGGTGTCGTTTCTGTTCTTACCTTATCTTTTTCGTTCAAACCGTCTGAAGATATTGAGATTAGTAATATCTCGGATTTAGGAAAAGGAGGAGGATGTCCCATTACTTTAAAAGTTAGGAATTCAGGTGGTATTGATGCTTATACAGGTTCAGCTCCTGATGGTGCAAGTTATACCTGTTTAAATTGTCACGGAGGAGGTTCTGTAACACCAACAGTTAATATGACTGTATCGCCGGCATTTACCAATAATACATATGTACCCGGACAAACTTATCAAATTACCTATAAGGTTTCAGGATATAATTATTTTGGCTTTGATTTTGAAATTAATGATGGGAACTCAACTAATTCAACTACTGCCGGAACATTCTCAAATCCTTCTTCAAATTGTACGATTCATCCAAGTTCGCAATGGCCTAGTAATGTTGGACATTCTCAAAGAATTTCATCTTCTAATTCTGCTACTTTTACTTGGACTGCACCGACAAACGCAACTAATTCTTTATATTTATTCTCTGTTGGATTAGGTGTTAACGGTAATGGGGGAACTAGTGGAGATAACATGGTCTCGCATAATTTGATTCTTACACCGAATACGAATACCAGTTCTATCGAAGAAACGGAACAACTTTCTACATTGGAAATATTTCCAAATCCCGTAATTGATAATTTGCAATTAAAGGTTAATTTAAATAAAACAAGTACTGTTAAAGTAAATTTATTAAATATAAACGGACAAAATATTCAAAATTTATATCCTCAAACAAATATTGAAAAAGGAGAACAACAAATTATAATACCAATAGATAAATCGTTATCTAAGGGAGTTTATTTTGTTCAAGCATTGGTTGGAAATGAGACAATAGTTAAAAGAATACTTATAAAATAGAAGTCTTTTGAGTACCGTAAGTTAGTAAGGTATGAAAATTTAAAATTTGTATTTTATTATAACACCTTAAATCCGCAAGTGATTTCGTTATAAAAATCTATTATTGGTCAAGCACAGTTTGGCTTTGTAATAGAGTTTCACTTGTAGATTTAAGGTAATCTAGTTTGATACCATTTGAAAATAAAAACGCTTCATAAGGCTCGTTTCAATGTTCAAATAGTATTATAAGTAGCTTATGATTTTTCATAACGAAATTACCAACAAAAGAAAAACTAAACAAATGTTTATCTTTTGGTATAATCTTTGTTTTTTTCGTTTGTCAAATACGACTATTATGAAAAATATACTACTATTATTGACCGCTTCCGTGTTACTTTTTTCTTGTACTAAACCTAAAGGTAAAGTAAGTCTTACTTATAATAAAGCCACAGCGGTTTACGGAGTTTTAAACGAAGTAAGAAACCAACCGCTCTTAATACCTCAACAACCTTTGGAAAATCCGGGTAAAATTTACGTCGGAAACGACTATGTTTTAGTCGGCGAGAAAGGAAAAGGAATTCATATTTTCGACAACAGCAATATGACCAACCCTATTCGGTTTTCGTTTATTCAAATTCCCTACAACAAAGAGTTCTTTGTTAAAGACAATATGCTATACGCTGAGTCGCTATACGATTTTATAAAAATAGATATAAGCGATGTCTATCACCCCGTAATAGTTGATAGGGAAGAAAATGTTTTCGGCACACCACTAACCAATGACAAAGGCGAATCACTCATTCGTTTTAACTATACCGTTGCAACCGATGAATTTGAACTCAACAGCCCCGAAGCAAAAGAAATAGAGAGAAAAGGAAAATTACATATTGATTACAAAGGAAAACTAATTCCCGAATCTTCCGTGCCGACTTCTTTTGCCAATAGTAACAATGGGGCAGGCACGCTCAATAGAATAGCCGTTGATTTCGGACATGTCTATATTCTTACCGGAAGTAAACTACATGTTTTAGACAACACCTCAACAGCATTAAGTTACATCGACAATATCAACTTATCTGAAGGGATGGAAACAGTATATACCTATGATAACAAAATTTACATAGGTTCACAGGACGGAGTACTCACTTACGATGCTTCAACTCCCGAAAAACCCTCAAAAATATCCGAATTTAACCACACTACCTCTTGCGACCCCGTACTTCCAAACGGCACAAGAGCGTTCCTAACCCTTCGTTCGGTAGAAAACCAAGGTTGCAATTACGAAGGAGAAAACACCCTCAATGTAATCGACATGAGCGACGAAGACGAGCCGGTTATAGCACAAAGCATCGAGATGAACACACCATACGGAATGGCAATCATCAACAATTACTTATTTGTTGGACAAGGCGAAAACGGATTTAGTGTTTTTGATATTTCTTCCGATGATGAAATAGAGGAAATCGCAACCGTTACAGGGCTTGTAGCTTTCGATATTATGCAACACCCTACCAATCCAAACATATTGCTGGTTACCAATTCTTACGGGATAAAAGAATACAATATCGATTATTCTACGTTTGTTGTTTCACCCATAGGAACAATTAACTATTAATAGTTGGGCGTTCCCCTCATTTACAAAAGCAACATTTCGCTCCCGCGAAACGTTGCTTTTGTAAATGAGGGTCGGGCTATCACTACTCACTCTTTTGTGTTGCTTATATGCAACAACACAAAAGGAGTTCAAACACGCCGTTCTATCCCTAACGCGAGTGAAATCGGCGGATAGAAAGTGAATTTTTGGTTTCTTAGACGATGAATAAAAATTTTGCATAGCACCCGCTATGGAAAATTTTTATGAAGACGGATAAGGAATCAAAAAACGCTTTATACCGTCTATTTTACTT
>JALTUD010000557.1 GCA_027047735.1 Flavobacteriales bacterium
AAGTAATTATATTGAACTTGTAAATTTGCTTTTGGTGTTTCTGTTAATGCCGAATTTGTTGCACTAGCCCATGTAGTAGATAGATACCAATGCGTACCTCCCAATCCTCCTTGTTTGCGATTAATCGTACCGGAAGGGTTGGCAAAAAAATTAGGTATTTCATTTACGTAAGTATTTCCTTCTTCAGTTGTAAAATCAGTTGTAAATTCCGGTGGAACCAACGACTGAAAAGAGTTCCCGATACTCGCATGTATCGAAGCAACAAAAACTCGATTAGGATTATCATTTTCAAGTGTTCTGGCTACCACCGCAGCTGCGGGACAATTCGTACAAGTATGACCTGTATAATCTTCAATCAGAACATTTTGAAACGTATTGGTATTAGGTGTCCAAGTAGGCCAAGTATAATTGGTCGAATCTCCACCGGGAAACAAACTCCAATCCAACCCTCCTTTCTTTTCGGGAATAGGGTGTTCAACTTTATCACAAGAATAAAACAGTGAGAGCCCCAATAGTAAATAACCAAACAAAAATAAATTTTTCATAAACAAAAATAAATTAAAAACTAGACGTAAACGTAAATAAAAGCCCTTTTGAGGCAGGTACAGTCCTACACACACCTCCTACACAAAATACCCCCGCTCTTTGCCTTCCGTATTGAAGAGAAAATCGACTACCGCCATTTACAAAAGCAATATTTGCAAGAGGGTAATGCAATTGAGCATTTACATCAGGATTCCCATAATTATATTGGTCCAGCACAGCAAAAGACCAATGCGGACTCACACTATACTCCAACTGAGCAAAAGCCCAGTTTCCTCTATCTTGCTTAGTCCAGAGGTGTTGCAATTCCATTCGCAATGCTTTTTTCGGTTTAATTTTCCAAGTAATATCCATTACACCGATATTTGCGTAAATCTTCTCATGATGTTGAGCAACCAATATCGCTCTATCCTCAAAAATAAAGTTAAAATAACTAAACGAAGCTTTCCACTTTTTATTGATTTTTCGCTTTAACTCTACATTAAAATCCTGAATCAATATACTGTCCGACATACTAAAAAGTTTCGTTTTATAACTCTTTCGGGTATCATTCATATCGTGCACAAACGTTCGGTTCGGTACATAAGCCGTAGCAAAATTAGCAAT
>JALTUD010000558.1 GCA_027047735.1 Flavobacteriales bacterium
ATTTAAACATTGAAATGGTATCAATAAATATAATGAGCTTTTAAGTAAAAAGGTTCTCTTTCTTTTAAGGTATCTTTTATATATTGATAAAGTTCACCTTTACTTATATTCGCTATTAGGGGTCTTTTGTCGTAGTCTTTAGCTAATCGTTCAAAAAGTTCTTCAGGAGAATATTTTAGATATACGGTTATGCCGATTTGATTGAGTTGTTCCATATTATCATAAAAACAAGGCATTCCGCCACCGGTTGAAATAACAGTATTACTTACTTTTATTTTTTCTATAAAACGATGTTCTAATTCTCTGAAATATAGCTCACCTTTGGTTTTAAATATGGTCTTTATATCCATTTCGATTAATTCTTCAATAGCTTGATCGGTATCTATAAAACTATAATTTAAATTTTGAGCCAGTTGTTTACCAAAAGTGGTTTTACCACTCCCCATAAAACCGACTAAAATGATAGTAGAGTGTCGGTTCATTGCTCGAACGAGCTGATTGAATTTTGAGTTTTCAGGCATTTATAATCGTTAAATAGCGAACAACTTCTTTTGTGAAACTTTTAAAATTGCCTTTTTCTTTACAAGTAATCATAAAATCGTAAAAAGGTTGGTTGGCTTCAGAGAACCGACCTACTTTGAATTTAGCTTTAGTTTGAACTAATATAAATCTTAAAGGTAGTGAAAACTCATCCGTTAAATCAATAAGTATATCAAAATTTATATCTTGAAAGTTTTTACAGACGTCCTTAATTGGCTCTTTTCTCCATGATAAATCGGAAGAAAGGAAAAAATCAAAAGAATGTTTGGCTTGAACAAAAGGAGGAACTTCTTTTTTGTCAACATACACCAAAGAATAAACTGTCTTTATCCCAAATTCACCTTTTAGATAATTTGCGAAATTTTGAATTTGCTTTAATTCTTGCTCATTACCGACTGTATAAATTAAACCAACTGATTTAGCTTGATTCAGATTAACAAATTGCTTCGTTCTATTTCTTTCAGTTAAAACCAAGTGTTGAAGTTTACGCCTCCCAAAATATTCTTTTATGTTATCTATCCATCGCATTCTTAATAAACAAATATAATCATTTTCTTGGAGTAGTTCAGTATAAATTTTAAAGCCTCCTTTACAATTGGACTCCTGAGGGAACAAAACGAGAAACATCTCCCCCATTTCGGTGAATATCCCTGACTATTGTAGAAGATATTGCACTGTACTGCGGTTCGGTCAAAAGAAAATAGGTTTCCACATGATTTTGGAGCAATTTATTCATTTGTGCAATGGTAAATTCGTATTCAAAGTCGGCATTTGAGCGTAATCCTCTTAAAATATATCCTGCTTTTTCTTTGATACAAAAATCTACTGTCAGACCTGTATATGATTTTACTTCAACATTGGGCAAATCTTTAAAAGTATCGATTATCCATTTTTGTTTCTGTTCCAAAGAAAACATTCCTTTTTTTGAAGCATTGACACCAATTGCTACAATTATTTTATCAAATAAACCGGAAGCTCTTCTTACTATGGATTCATGCCCTTTGGTTATCGGGTCAAACGAACCGGGAAATACAGCGATATTTTTCATTCCTATAAAAGTTGTTTGATACAAAAGTACAAGAAAATGCTGTTTCTGTATATTCTTTCAGGTTTTTCAGTAAACAAAAACGCACTACAAAATATCTTTTGCAGTGCGTTTTGTGAAAATTAATTCAAAACCCATTCAGCTTGTTCCGGATTAAGACACTCAGAGGATTTGGTAATAAATGATTTTGAGAAATTTAAAATCGAGGTTAACGTACTCTTCTTTAGACCTTGCTCTTTCTTGGTGTTTGAATGTTGTTTTAATTTAATTTTCTTTTTTAAAGTAGTAATTTTACTCATAGGCTTATGAATTTAAGATTATTTTCATACTGATAACTAAAATAGTTTTTAATTATTGTATGCCAAACTAATTTTCGTTCAAGAAATTATAAATAATTGATATAAATTACACATATAACAAATCAATTTACTTTAAAAATCGTAATTTAGTACCCGATTAATACTACTAAAAGAAAATGAGCAATAAAGAGCATTACGACTTGTGTGTAATTGGTGCAGGACCTGCGGGTTATGCAGCAGCCATGCGAGCAGTTGATTTCGGAAAAAGAGTAATTCTTATAGAAAAAGATAAAGTTGGAGGAGCAGGATTGTATAATGGAGCCCTTTCATCCAAATCGCTTTGGGAGCTTTCGCAGAAAGTGAAGTCTGTAAATGAAACCATCGTTTCTGTGGGAAGAAGAAAATTTGAAATCAGTTGGGAGGAGGCACAAAAAACGGTAAATGAAGCTCTTTTTGATCGAAAATCCCAATATTCCTGTCATATGAAATTATTGGAAACAGGTTCTAAAAAGCTATTTCATTATGAAAGAGGATTGGGTAGTTTTATTGATGAAAAGACAATTAAAATTACTAAAAACAACGGTAAAGAAAAAATTATAAATGCTGATTATACGATTATAGCAACCGGAAGCAAACCAAGAAAATTACCGAACACTCCCGTTGATGAGAAAATAATCATGACAAGTGATGGTATTCATCATATGGATGACTTTCCCAAAAGTTTAGTTATAGTTGGAGCCGGAGTAATTGGTTGTGAATATGCCACTATTTTCTCTAATTTCGGAAAAACAAAAGTTTATTTAATTGACCGAGCCGACCATATTCTTCCTTTTGAAGACGATGATATTTCAGAAATGGTAGAAGGAAATTTGGAAAGACACGGTGTAACTATTCATCATAAAGCACAGCTTGAGCGTTTAAACATCGTAGATGGAGAAGTTGAATATGAACTGTCTTACGAAGACGGGAGAAGAGAGGTCTTGCGAGTAGAAAAAGCACTATTATCCATAGGGAGAGAGCTAAATATTAGCGGTTTGAATATGGAAAATGCCGGTGTAAAAAAGAGTAAAAGAGGAAGACACATCGGTGATGTAGATACACAAACCAATATTCCCAATATATATGCGGTTGGAGATGCAAGTGGGAAAATTGCTTTGGTTAACATGGGAGAATTAGAGGGAAGACAGGCTGTGGAAAAGATTTTCGGAAATAAAACAACTCCACTTTCTTATGATAATGTGAGTACAATTATGTTCTTAGAACCAGAAGTTGCTGCCGTTGGTTTAAATGAAAAACAATGCACCGAACGCGGGCTTTCCATAAAAGTAGTAAAATTAGATTTTTCATGTATTGCCCGTGCAATAGCCATGCGTAAAACGCAAGGTTTTTTTAAGATTATCGTAACCAATGACGAAAAGATGCAAGTTTTGGGAATGCGTGCTATCGGGGAACACGCTTCTAGTGCTATCCAAGCCGTTGCTTTATTGATAAAAACCGGACAAAGTATAAAACTACTGGCAGATTTGGTACATCCACACCCTTCAATAATAGAAGGTATTCAAGAATGTGTGCGTATGTTGATGAATGAATCGGTATTTAAATCGTCTGTATTTAAAGATAATTTGAAGGCTTATTCTTGTGTAGATGGAAAATGTACACCATTACAACAAATTAGCGAAAAAGGACTTTTAGAAAGTTCTTGTGATGCAGATAATACTTTTGACTTTACTGAATGAAGAAAGTTTTAGTTTTTCTTTTGTTATTGGTAATTCAATTATATTCTTTTGCTCAAGCAGAAAAATATTGGGTTCGCTTTATTGATAAAAAAGAAGTTGATTTTAATCCTTATACCTATTTTGATATTAAAGCGATACAAAGAAGGATTAAAAATGATATTCCTTTAGTAGAAGAAAGTGATAAACCGGTTAATCCTGACTACTTAAAAACCGTTCGATCTATCAGTGATTCCATAACAGGAATAACCAGATGGTTTAATGCTGTTGCTTGCTATCTTACAGAGGAAGAAAAAAGAGAAATACTTAGGTTGCCTTTTGTAAAAAATGTAACTCCCATAACAGGAAGGAACAAAATTTTAGAACGTGAGAAATTAAATCAAGTTGAAAAATCTTTGTTAAAAAGACAAACATCTTCTTTGGAAGGCTACAAATTTGATTCATTATATACCGGTAGAGGTATTCGTATTTGTATTATTGACGCAGGTTTCCCGGGAGTTAATACCTCAGACTTATTTTTTCATATTCGAGCAAACAATAGAATCATAAAGACATGGGATTTTAAGAAAGATAAACCGGATGTTTATCGCTTTAACTCTCACGGAACAAGTGTACTATCCTGTATAGCCGGAATCTATAAAGGGCAAAAAATGGGATTGGCTACTGATGCTGAGTTTCTTTTGGCAAGAACAGAACGAACTACCTACGAGGGAATAGCAGAAGAAGAAGATTGGTTGGAAGCTGTAGAATGGGCAGATAGAAATGGTGCAGATATCATAAACAGTTCACTGGGATACACCGAAGCTTCACATTTTGTAGAAGATATGGACGGAAACACAACTGTAATTTCAAGAGCGGCAAACTTAGCGG
>JALTUD010000559.1 GCA_027047735.1 Flavobacteriales bacterium
GGCTTCGATAGTGAAATTCACGACAACTGCGGGTGATTTTATTGTTCGGTTATACGAAGGAACACCTTTGCACCGGGAAAATATGACCAAGTTAATTCAACAAGGGTTTTATGACGGGACATTATTCCATAGGGTGATAAAAGATTTTATGATTCAAGGCGGAGATCCGGAATCAAAAGATGCACCGATGGATAAACGTTTGGGAAATGGCGGTCCGGGTTACACGATTCCTGCTGAGTTTACACAAAAATATTTTCATAAAAAAGGAGCTTTGTGTGCAGCAAGACAAGGGGATAATGTTAACCCGACACAAGCATCAAGCGGTTCGCAGTTTTACATTGTTACGGGGGCGGTTTATTCGGAGAGTGATTTAAAACAAATGGAAGACCGTATCAACCAAATGGGATTAGCTAAGGCGGAACGCGATTTTTGGAGTAATCCGGAAAATAAGGAGTACTTGGATATGTTTAAAAAGTTTAAGGCAGAAAATAACATTGCGGAATTAAACAAATTACAAACAAAAATTCGAGAAAAAATAAAAGAAGAATACAAACCTTACCACTTTACCGAAGAACAAATAAAGATATACACCACCGAAGGTGGAGCACCGTTTTTAGATAATAACTACACGGTTTTTGGAGAAGTCTTGGAAGGAATGGAGGTAGTGGAAGCTATTGGAAATATGCCTACACAAGGAGAACGTCCTGTTAAAGATGTGAAAATAATTACGATTAAAATATTAGAATAACGTTCGATGTTAGCAAAAGTAGAAGAATTAGTAAAGGAAGTGGAAGGGTTTAACTCTTCCAACTTAGAAGAAATAGAAGCGTTTAGAATTAAGATGCTTGGGAAAAAAGGAGCTATAACGGCTCTTTTGGCTGAGTTTAGAAACGTTCCCGTAGAACAGAAAAAAGAGTTTGGTCAGGGAATTAACCAACTAAAGAAATTGGCAATAGAGAAAGTCAATCAACTCAAAGAACAAGCAGAAAATTCGGCAAGCGACAACAAAGGGTTGGATTTATCGATGCCGGGAGAGGAGTTTGAGCTTGGAGCAAGACATCCTTTGTCTGTGGTGCGTAATGAGATTATTGCTATTTTCAACCGTATCGGGTATTCGGTTTCCGAAGGTCCTGAGATTGAAGACGATT
>JALTUD010000560.1 GCA_027047735.1 Flavobacteriales bacterium
ATAAGAAAATGAGTTTTAGTTTCTTTAGACGATGAAAAAAATCTTTGCATAGCCGAGCTATGGAAATAATTTTTGAAGAGGTTATTAACAGTTTGTGTACAAAAAGTTAAATTTAGTTAATTTTTAATTCACGATTTAGCCAACATTAATAAACTTAGTAAGTTTACGTTAAATAAATTCATTATGAATATCAAAAATTTGGAAGTCTCAAAATATTACGGACAAGAATTGCAAAACACATCCGATTTAAAGACAAATGCCTGCTGTACCGCCGGTGGAACTCCACCACACATACAAGAAATATTAAACGAAATATCGCAAGAAGTAAAAGACAAATACTACGGTTGCGGACTTACAATACCCGATGCTTTGGAGGGACTTACAATACTCGATTTAGGTTCGGGAAGCGGTAGAGATTGTTTTATAGCAAGTAAACTAACCGGCGAACACGGTTCTGTTGTAGGAGTAGATATGACCGATGAACAAATTAATGTTGCGATAAATAATATTGACTACCACACCAAAAAATTTGGCTATAAACAACCAAACGTAACCTTTGTAAAAGGAAATATAGAAAACCTGTCAGCTCTGGGATTGGAAAAAGAATCTTTTGATTTAATCATTTCCAACTGTGTTCTAAACCTTGTAACCGACAAACAAAAAGTGTTCTCTGATGCCTTTGAACTTCTGAAAGAAGGGGGCGAAATGTACTTTTCGGACGTATATAGCAACCGAAGAATACCTCAACACTTACAAGACGACAAAGTACTATGGGGCGAATGTTTGAGCGGTGCTTTATATTGGAATGATTTCTTGCGTTACGCCAAAAAAGCAGGATTTACCGATCCGCGTGTAGTTGAGGATAAACCTATCACGATTGAGAATAAAGAACTAGAAGAAAAAGTGGGGGATATAGAATTTTACTCGGTAACTTATCGCCTCTTTAAAATACAAGGATTAGAGTCAGACTGCGAAGACTACGGACAGGCAGTACGGTACAAAGGAGGTATCCCCAATAACGAAAAAGGTTTATTATTAGACAATCATCACTATTTTCCAAAAGGAAAAATTGAACCTGTTTGCGGGAATACGTATAATATGTTACACAAAACCCGATATAAACAATATTTTGACTTTTTGGGTACTTGGGATACACATTACGGTATTTACGAAGGTTGCGGAGGAAATATTCCTTTTACTTCGCAAACCGAAGTAAATGAAGGAAGTTGCTGTTAAATAGCAACTTCGATAACTTCCGATATTAGTTCTTGAATAGAAATATTCTCCAATTCGGCTTGTTGCGGTATTAAACTTTCGGCAGACATTCCCGGTATGGTATTAACCTCAATCAAATAAGGGGTATTCTCTACAATGATATAGTCTATTCTTGCAATACCTTTTAGGTCTAAAATTCGAGCAACATTGCAGGTCGTTTCTTGTATTTCTTTATACAAGGTTTTATCAATTGGAGCCGGAGTAATTTCTTGAGATTCACCTTTATATTTAGCTTCAAAATCGAAGAAAGAATTTTGGGTTACAATTTCAGTTACAGGCAGTTTTTTATATCCTCCATTGTTTCTGTAAATACCGTTAGTAACTTCTCTACCTTTTAGAAAAGACTCGATGATTACTTGTGAACCGTGTTTCATCGCTTTTTCTATAGCTTCGTCCAATTGGTTTTCTTTCTCTACTTTCGTTACACCAAAACTACTTCCTCCGTCAGCAGGTTTCACAAAACAAGGCAAACCCAAGTTCGCTATGATTTCTTTGGAAGAATAGCTTTCGTTTTTACGAACTAAGAAAGATTCTGCAACAGGAATACCGAATGTTTTTAAGAAACGATTACAAAAATACTTGTTAAATGTCAACATTGAAACAAGAGCAGAGGAAGTATTATATTTTAACCCGATGATATCAAAATAGGCTTGTAATTTACCATCCTCTCCGGGCGTTCCGTGTATGATAATAAACGCAAAATCAAACGTTATCTTTTGATTATCGCAGATAAATGAAAAGTCATTTTTATCAATAGCGAATTTTTGTTCATCTATAAAAGCAAACCACCCGTTATCATCGATAGAAACCCTATAAGGAGTATATTTCGTTCTGTCGATGTGTTTATGAATGGTAAGAGCACTTTTCCTTGATATAATTTCTTCGTGGCTGTATCCGCCTTCTATAATAGCTACGTTTAACATTTCGTATTGATTTTTATCAAAAATAAAGAATCAATAGAAGTATAGAATACTACTCTTGTATTATTTATAAACGTTCTTTTGTGATTATCTGTGATAATTGTTCTGTGGACGTATCAAGACCGTTGCCATATTATTTAAAAACGGAATAGAAACTCATTTTACTTCAATCTTCTCGTTCGTTTCTTTATTAACAAACTTACCCGATTTGATAAAATCGCAGTCAGGAATTGAATCTGCATTAATGAACCAATGGACTTGTCCATTAGCTATCTGACAGGTAACAATTAATATTACAAATAGGATAAATCGTCTCATAATTGCATATAACATCACAACGTTACGGCTATGAAGCGTAGGAACGGTTTGATTGGTTAGACCTATGCTTTATGGCCATTGTTGGGCTTAGTTATTTTTTATTCACTTTTAATAATGATTCCTTCTAAAGACAGATCTCCCTTGCGAACATATCTATACATTCCTTGTCCTTTAGCAAACGACCAAATGTATTCATAATGATCTTTCTCTTTTTCATAATCTTTCATGTACTTAACGTCAACAGTTCTTTTAAAATTTATTACCACAAGTTCTTTCCCTTTGGTACTTAACGTATCTAATCCTAGATATTCTATTTTAGACTTAACAACAACTTTGTTGTCGAATGAATTCCTTACCGAAACTTTCCAGTTCTTCATCTTGTTGAGAGACTTGAACGGAAATGTGATTTTTTTATTTCCATTAACAGGCAAAGAATAAGAGTTTCCTAGTGTATCATGTTCAATTTTATAACCAATTACAAACTTTAAGCCTTTCTTGGTAATTTCTTCTTTAAGAACAGTGGTGAGTAATGAATCTGCGTCATAGGTGGAACTGATTAAATACTGTTTGTTGTTTTCACTTTTGTATTCATATTTATGACAAACGAATTCCATTGTATCCTCTGTTGTGATTTGAATTGTCTGAATCAATTCTTCCCTAGTTGAATCAATGTATGGAAAAAAATCTTTGGAATTAACAGTGGTTTGAGAGAACACCGAATTGACTGTGATTATATAGATAAATATGGAGAAGAAATTATTCATGTTTTTATTAAGCCCAACGGTTTAAATATGATGCGTTTGGCATTTCAACACACTTAATTTTCGTATTTGTACAATGTTTATTTATTGTTCCCATCTTTGGGTTTAGTACTACTATCTGCCAAATGCACTATATTTTTTGTTAGCACCTGCTATTTTTCGTTAGTATTTTACTTTAGCGTCAATTACATCCCAACCAATAGAGTTAACGTGTTTATAATTCTCTATTTTCAATTCAAAATTCTTTACGGAATTAGGTGGGAATATTTCATAAATTGTATAATCGTTACTTCCTAAAACTGTTTCAGTTTTTGAATAATATGTTACTCTAACAACTACATCTTTAAAAGTAGCAACAGTTGCAGAATTAGTTATTTTTCCGTGTACTTTAATTTTATCTCCCCAAAAATTTTCATTATAATTACCATCAGCGTCTAAAAATACAGTAGGCTGAGATTGTTCAGTTTCTTCAATACTCATTACTTTTTCGTAATAACCATTTCCGCTTGAACCATATCCACTTCCACTATTCATTTCGTCATAGATTACCATACCTCCAAAAATAAAAGCACAGACAATAAAAGTTTTTATAAAGACACTTTTCCAACTTGTTGTTTTTTTCTTTGGTTTAGTCACTTTTTCATTTTTCTGTTTATTTAATGGTGGCGGTTTTGGAGTTTCCTTATTTTTAATTGGTGGTGGTGAAGATAATTTGAAAAATTCTTTTAGTTCATCAATTTTTTCAGCTGTTGTCCAATCTGTTAGTCCTTCATACCAAACTTTAGTATCTTTTTTAATGTTCTTTGTTGTTAATTCCTCAAAACTAAATGGACCTTCTTGTTCTGTTCCATTGTATAAATAATACTTCTTCATATTTTCCTATTTTCGTTTTTTTAATTCAGGTTTCTCTTTTTAGTTGGTGCTAACGTAAATATATAAATACCCCAACTATTTATTCAATTTAGAAATATCAATAGTAAACACATCTGCGTTTCCTTTGCTGTCGATGTCGTAGTAAGCACTTACATAAGCGGTTTTGCCATCGGGGCTTATCGAGATTGTTTTTTCTTCTTTTGTAGTGTTAATTGGGTAGCCCATATTTTTGGGTTCGCTCCACGTTCCGTCTTCTTTTTTGTGTGTAACGTAGATGTCGTAACTTCCTAAACTGTTTTTATATCCGTTGGAAGAAAAATACATGGTGTTTCCGTCTAAGGAAATAAAGACGCTTTTTTCATCTCCTTTGGTGTTAATGGTTGCTCCAACATTTTTGGGTTCTTGCCAAGCTCCGCTTTTCTTTTCTACTACATAAATATCTGCTCTACCCAACCCTCCGGGTCTTTCCGATACGAAATAGATAAACTTGCCGTCAGCGGTCATAGTTGCAGAAGACTCAAAATAGCTGGAGTTAATTTTTTTGCTAATTTTTTTATCCTCTTTTTCCAAAATAGGTTTGGGTTCTGCCCATTTTCCTGTTTTACTTCTTTTGGAAACGTAAATATCACCGCTTCCGGTTACCTTCATAATATTGCGGTAGATTAGCATTTTTCCTTTTGGGGTAAAACCTAACGCTCCATCGTGGAACTCAGTGTTTACTTTTCCGTGAGCAGGTACTGCTTTCGTCCATTTTCCGGTAATGGTATCCAAGTCGGAAATATAAATATCCGAATAGTACATAAAATCGAAATTCTTATCTACGTTTCCGCCTTTGGTATCGGAACGTCTTGAAGTGAAGACCAAAATTCTCCCGTCTTGCGAAATGCAAGGAGCAAATTCAGGAGCTGAGGTATTTATTTCTCCCCCGATGTTTGTTATTTTAACATCTTCGGGGTTAGCCATGGCTTCTTTCGCAAATTTACATTGAGCAATATAAGTGTCAACTCCGGATTCTTCTATCAATTTTTCTTTTCCGTTGAGTGTTGCTTTGTGTTTTTCGTAATCGGCAATAGCATCGTCTAATAATTCTAATCGATGTTCAATTTGCCCGCGGATAAGATAAACATCTCTATCAACCGTAGAATCGATTTTCATTGCACGGTCAATGTATTCTTTGGCTAAATCAAATTTTCCGAGGGCATACTGGCAACGAGCGATTCCAAACATGGCTCCGGCATTTTTTTCGTCCAAAGCTAATACTTCTCTAAAGGTATTTAAAGCACCTCTGTAATTATAAGAATAGAACATATCCATACCGTTTGCCACTTTAAATTGTAATTTGGTAGCTTCGATGATGTTTTTAGACGTATCTCTATAGCTTTGGTACTCCATAGAAGCGTAAGAATTTCCAATTCCGAAGAACAATGCTATCAGTAATAAATTTTTCATATTTTCAGTTTATGAAGTTGACTTTAATCAAGTTTATTTTATAGTCTGCATATTTACAACAAAAGTATTTACTATGCAATACCTTACAACAAATATATTTATTTCAGTGAATAAAAAAATAGCTTTTTTAGTCTTGTTAATGATTTTTGGTTGTTTTGTTGAAAAGATTTTGATTTTATGGTGTAATTATGATTAAAAAGAGATATTTACCTTAAATCATTCTGTTCGTTGTTTTTTAATGCGTAAGGATTTGTGGTTAAATCTACTAATTCGTGTACGCCCAATGTAGCGGCAACGATAGTGATAATAGGAATCATGGACATTATTACGGAAGAAAAAATCACCAACGTCAAAAAGGCGTTGTTCGTTAAGTCGTCTTTGATAGAAACAAAATAAATATTCGTGTAATGAAACAAAAGGGTAAAAACAGACCCCAAAGCAAGGGCAAATCCTTTGTGTTTTTTCACGAAAGTTACACTTTCCGAGATGGTTAATCTTCTTCGTTCGTTGAGGTAGTCGATGAAGCTAAAGCCGTAGTAATAAAACCCGATTAGCATAGATACGGTAGTATCAATAGTTGTCGTTATGTGTTCGGGAATACTAAATACCCAAGAAAAAATAGCGACAATGAGGTAAATGGAGTAAACGGTTCCAAATTCCCAAATTAAATTTCTGATGGATAAGTTTATGGTTCTTTTAATATCTTTAATTAGTTGTTTTAGGTTGAATTTATAGACATTTCCTGCTATTATTCTTTCTACTCTTTCGGACACTATGGAAAGTACAGGTGATAGTAAAATAATTAGAATATATCGCATAAATTTGAACACCATAAAGGCTAAGGCGGTGTATAATCCGTATTCTAGAGCTCGAATTATTTTTATCCAAATGTCATCTTCGGTTGTTGCGGCGGATGCTTGCATTTTCCATTCTTCAAAGGTTGCACCGAGGTAATAAATGAACACGAACATAAGCATCGGGAAGAAAAAATAAACCCACAGTTTGTGTTTGATGATAAATCGCGTAGCCATTATGTAACTACGAAATCCTAAGGTCAGGTCTTTGAGCATCGTTGATGAAAAGTTTTTACGAAAATAATAAAATTACGTCTTTATGTTTAAGTGGTGTAAGAATACTTATAAAGAATTTTTCATTGTTTAAGAAAACTAAAATTCGCTTTCTTGCTTCCAATTTTATCCACGTTAGGGATTGGTATCCCTAACCTGTATAAAATGAGCACAATAAAATGTTTTTATTTCCTTTATACTTCTTCAAAATTCTTTTCCATAGCTGGTGCTATGCAAAAGAATTTTTCATCGTCTAAAGAAACTAAAACTCATTTTCTTAGCACTCCTTTTACACACGTTAGGGATAGAACGGCGTGTTTGAACTCCTTTTTGCCCTCCTCCTTTTGAGGGCAAAAAGAGTGAGTAGTGATAGCCCGACCCTTTTTGGTAAAAGACACGTAGAGCGTAGCGATATGTGTCTTTTACCAAAAAGGGGAACGCCCAAAAACTATTTAGTAGATTTCTTATCTTTCTCGCAAATAATGTTCTATTTTTGCTGAAAATCTTTACCGGTCTATGAAAACAAAGAATACTTATGAGGTTCGATTGAATAAATTTATTGCTGACGCGGGCATTTGTTCGAGGAGGGAAGCGGATAAATTGATTGCGAATGGGGAGATTAGCGTGAATGGTAAGGTGGTGAAAGAAATGGGGTTTAAGGTTTCACCGAAAGATATGGTGAAGTACAAAGGGAAGCCTCTTTCTCGTCAGCGGTTTAAGTATTTTATTTTGAATAAACCTAAAGATTATATCACAACGGCGAGTGACCCTGAGGGAAGAAAAACGGTAATGGATATTATGGATAAGGCTTGTTCGGAACGTATTTATCCGGTGGGGCGTTTGGATAGAAATACTACGGGACTTTTGCTTTTTACGAATGATGGTCAATTGGCTAAACGATTGACACACCCAAGTTACAATGTACAAAAAACGTATATGGTGGAATTGGATAAGGGGGTGTCAGACAAGGATTTAGAGTTATTGCTGAAGGGTTTTGAACTGGAAGATGGCTATACGAAAGTGGATAAAGCTGAATTTGGAAGGAACGGAAATAATAAAAAGGTGGTTTTGGTTACTTTGCACTCGGGAAAGAACAGAATCGTGCGAAGAATGTTTGAGCATCTGGGGTATGAAGTGAAAAAATTGGATAGAACTGCTTTTGCAGGAATAAAAAAAGACCAAGTTACACGAGGTAAATTTAGAGAGCTGACGAAAAAGGAAATAGGTTTTCTTAAAATGGTAAGCAAACAAGGTAAATCTACTAAAAAATGATAAACAAAGATGTAGCTTTAGTACTTTCCGGTGGTGGGGCAAGAGGAATTGCTCATATTGGAGTGATTGAGGTATTGGAGGAGCATGGGTATAAAATTCGTTCGGTTGCGGGAACTTCTATGGGGGCTTTTGTCGGAGCGGTTTATGTATTGGGGAAATTGCCTGAATTTAAGGAATGGATTACAAGTATTGATAAGGTCGATATTTTTAAGTTGGTTGATTTTACGTTTAGCACTTATGGTTTTATCAAAGGAGAACGTTTGTTTGAGGAGCTTAGAAAATTTATTCCTAATCGGGATATTGAAAAATTAGGGATTAACTATACTGCTATTGCTACGGATATTATGAATAAAAGGGAGATTGTTTTTACGCAAGGTCCTATTTTTGATGCGGTACGTGCTTCTATTTCTATTCCAACGGTTTTTACGCCTGTTAAAACAGATTCTACTTTGTTGGTTGATGGGGGAACAATTAATAATCTGCCGATTGACAGGGTATTGCGAACACCTGATGATATTCTAGTCGCTGTAAATGTGGTAGCAAATGTTCCTTTTTATAAACGAGCTGACGAGGATGAGAACTTGCAGGCAAAAGTTAACAAGTTTAAGAAATACTTGGGTGAGCTAAAGTATAAGAAGTTGAAAACGAGTTTAAATAATTTTGAACTTATTGATAAGTCTGTTAATTTATTGATAGACCAAGTCATAAAAGCAAAATTAGAACGTATTCCCCCCGATATTTACATCCCTATTTCTGACGATGCTTGTGGTTTGTTTGATTTTTTTAAAGCTCAAGAAATTATAAACATCGGGCGAGAAATTGCAGAAGAAATTATTGAAGAATATGAATCGGGAGAGTTACCTATACTTTCTTCTGATGTGTAATATCGGCTTGTTTTTTTTCTTTAAAATAACCCCAACCATCGTTGATCATCTTTGCTCCGATGTACAACATTAAGACTCCGAAAATCAGTTTTACAATTTTAGGATTGAGTTTTAGAGTAAGTTTAGAACCGAAATATCCTCCAATGACAAAAGAGACGGCTATAATGGCTGCATAACCGATAAATTGATTGGTTACCTGCCCGTCCATATAGTAATTATAAAAAGCTAAAATTCCGATAGGCAACAACATTGTTGTTAAACTTAATCCTTGTGCTTCGTGTTGGGAAACATCTAAAGCAAAAATAAGTGCAGGCACCATTATTACTCCTCCGCCAATACCGATAAATCCGCTGAGTGTTCCTGCTAATAGTCCGATAAGGACAAGGCTGACAAAGGTTTGTATATCCATGTTTATTTAAGTTTAAAAATCGAGAGATAAAGAAAGGTATTTAACAGGTTTCAGTAAGATGTGGTCATCAACGCCCCAAGCTATATCAAAACGCACATAATATCCGAAAATTCTACTACGTAGCCCTCCTCCGTAACCATATACAATCGGTTCTTTTTGGTTTTTTAGTATAATTTCATAATTCGCCCCTTTTACGATGGTTGTGTTAAACGAGTTTTTGGTATCGTAAGGGTTAGAGCCTGTCCAAGCTGTACCGACATCACCAAAACCGATAATCATAAAATTTTCCAAGAAGTCTGATTTAATAGGTTTTTTGGAAAAATACTTAAATATCGGCAAACGAAGTTCGTTGTTGATTACCGCAAATGAATTTCCGTTTCTTGTATTTTGGAAGAAGCCCCGCATAGGTGTAGCTATGGTTTGGAATTGGTATCCTTGTGTAGCGGAAGGCACTACTGAATTATCGAATTTGGCAAATAACCAATTGTCAACTCCTCCCATATAATACAATAATTTTTGATGACCGAAAGAGGTGCTGGTGGCTATCCTGCTTGCCCAATAAAAACTGCGGTGAATTTTTTGATAGTGTCGAACGTCTGCTCCAAGTACAAAAAAATCGGTTTTTTCTTTATCTAACTGATGGTAAAATTCTCCCCAAAGTTTTAACCGTGTTCCGTCTAAGATGTTTAATCCTTTTTTACGAGCATTGTCATAAATATATTCCATTTTTAGACCTCCGAAATAATCGTGTTGAGTCGGATAAGTTAACGTAGCTTGTTCGGTACTCAACAAAACATCTCTATCGTAGCGGAGGTTAGATGTTAATCTAAGTGATGCCACTTCATTAATAGGGTATTTCAAAGCGTACTTAAATAAGAGTGTTTGTTTCTTCTCTACGTAATTTTGCCCTACTTGCTTAAATGTTCTTCTTGAAAGCAAGTATTTTTTATCCAATCTGCTTTTTAAATCTTCAAAGACTAATAAATACTCTGTATTATTAAGGTTTACCGGTAGTTTAAATCCTCCGATAAGCCGATAATCCTCAAATAAATCGGAAGCTCCGACTTTTATCAGTTCGTTAAACCCTGAGTTACGGTATCCCTCCCCGTCGTAACGTTGGTAGGTGGGGGTTAAGAAAGCATTATCAATTTGAGCAACCATTTGGTTAATGGTAAAGTTCGTTTCGTATAATTCTTGACGAGGCAGTTTAAAATCTATCGAATCTTTTTGTTCTTCTTTTCCTGTGTTTTTAACCGTTTTTATCGGTTGAGTATCTTCTGAAAACACCACCTCAATAGTTTCTGTTTCGACGTCCTTTTTCTGTACATCTTCTTCAAATTGATAGTTATTGATGTCTATTTCTCCTTTCTTTTGTTCCTCATCGTCCTCCGATTCAGTTGGGGTAATATTCTCCTCATAAGCATCATTTTTCAATAAGACGGATTTCATAAATTTGGTGTATTTCACATCATCAGGTTCTACGGCGGAGTCTTTTGAAAACGAAGAAGTGTAAAAATGATATTCTCCATCCTTGAGTATTAGATAGGTGTAATTTTCCCGACTTTTAATCGTTGAAAATTCCAGTATATTTCTATCAAAATTTGTCAATTGTTCCGAAACCGAAAAATAACGGTAGTGAATACTGGTATCTATACTGCTAATGGTACTGTCGTAATATGCTCTATATCGATTTCTTATTCCGGTTTCGTCCGAAAGATACGTGTAATTTCCTTTGCTGTATTCAGCAGGATAAGACTCATTAGCAAAAGGTGTTTTAGTAATGCGTTGCAATCGAAGTTTCGGATGTTCAATATCCAAAACAAATAAATCTGTTGTTGCGTTCTGAAACTCTATTTTGGGTTTTTTCTCTTTTCTTAATGTGTCGTCCGGACGGGTAGAGGCAAAAATAATCTGCGTTCCGTTGTTGACAAAGTTAGGTTGGAAATCATCATAGAAATCATGCGTAAGCTGTTTTTGGCTATTGCCGATAGGATTGTAAAGATAAATATCAGTTTGACCTTTAGAAACAGCAGAAAAAATCATTTTTTTACCGTCGGGACTGTAATTCATACTTAAAATCTTTTGCAGTCTTAAAATAGTTCTGGTATCTGTTTTCTTAGACGCTACATCGTACAGATTTAAAACCAATTTTCCTTTTCGTTCTTCGCTATACACAAAAGTTGTACTTGATGGATGCCAAACGGTTACCGGAAAAGAATAATCAGGAATACGATCCAACCGATAACTACCTTGACCTATTTTTCGGGTTTTACCACGAGTTAAATCTTTTATCCAAACGCGATATTGTCCGAGCTCATAAGTAACATAAGATGCATATTTACCATCGGGACTAACTTTAAATTGAGTGTATTTGGTATATCTTTTCTTTGTCTTTACAGGTACTTCTTCTAGTGTAATCGCTTGTTTACTCATATCATCTTCGATGTACCGCGAACGATAATAGTGAATAACTCCCGCAACAACATTGTCAATAGTCGCACCGATAGAAAACAAAAAACCACTCTCCACATTCTTGCTGACGCGTGTTAAATAAATAATGTTGGGAATCATCTTTTCTCCATACACCGAAGAAATATAATTCCAAAGAGCAACCCCCGCAAGTTCCGCATCTTCTCCTTCCAGCCAATTCAAATTCTTAAACTTACCGCTCATAACAGCATCTTTCACTCTATTATCAATATCGGTATTCCAATCTTGCTTTAAGTAAGCCAACAATCCCGGTTTAAACCATGCCGGCATAGAAACCGTAGTAGAACTTTTTATCGCTTCTCGCCAATTGTTACCGTAAATAATTTTGTTAAAAGCGACTTCCGAAAGCCCTTTTTTAATTTGTTCATCTAAATGTTCATGACTACCATCAAAATACACAAACAGCTTGTTGTCGGAAAGTTGAGTAACACCACCAATATTCGTATTCTCGTTATTGGTAAGCCCTATATTGCTTTGTCTAAATTCCGTAAGCGAGTTATAAACAATAATTTGCAACTTGTCGGTCAAATCAATGTCCAATTTACGCTCAATAACTTGCTTAAATTTATGAGCCGATTTAGCGGTGTAAATGGCGGTGCTTTTGCCCGAAACCGTAAAATAAATTTCAAATTCTTGAAAATTATAACGTTGCCACGCAAAGGAATTGTACTGCACCCTATTCTGACCAAATGGTTGATTAGAACCCGTATAAAATTGAGCATCTACAATCACGGCACTTAAAAAAAGTACTGCAAAAACAAAATATGTATAGATAGATTTCAACGCCTGCAATCTATTTAATTTGATAAATTAACTTCATCGTAATGGAAGCCGTCTTGTTTTTGGAACTCGTATTAAAAGCTCCACCCCAAGAGTAATTTTCATTAGAATTTTGTCCCGTAATCTGAAAAACACCCATTTTGGCTGATTTCAATTGACCTAAATTTCCGCCTGAGTTTTCCGCAATTTTTTCAGCTCTAACCCGAGCATCTTCGGTCGCTTTAGAAATCATCTCAATTTTCAAATCAGCCAATTTTGTGTAATAGTAACGTGGAGATTCCGAATATAGTGTAACGCCTTGATTCAACAAATCCGTAATTTCCCTCGATAATTGCTCTATTTTTTCCACTTCCTCCGATTCTATGGTAAACTGCTGACGTAAACGATACCCCGAAAACTCTTCCCCCACATAATTTCCTCTTTCATTATATAAACGCCTTGTGTTTTTAGCAACATCCACCGCCTCAAATACAATCTGACTATCCGGAACACCTTTATTTGCCAAATATTTCTCAATCAATTGTTTGGCTTGTTTCAACCGGCGATAAGCATCTTTCAGTTCATAAGCCTCTTCCACAAAAGTAGCATCCCAAATAATCAAATCCGAAGTAAAATCTTTTTTCCCTAACCCCGTAACGCTTATTTCTCCGTCCTTTTTACTACGATTCACATACGCTCGCCCTAAGAAAACAGCCGATAAAACAATAGCCACGGCAAAAATTACGGCATTCAAATTATTCTTTGTCATAAAAGCAAAAAGTTAAAAAAGTCATCTTCAAAAAAAGAAAAAGCCAAGATAAGAAAAAAAAGATTTGGGCGTTCCCATTACAGCATAAAAAAGTGGTTTCATTCGCACTACCCCCACTACACCACTTTTTAACGCCGTAATGGTCGGGCTATCACTACTCACTCTTTTGGTTTGCATATATGCAACAAACCAAAAGGAGTTCAAACACGCCGTTCTATCCCTAACGTGTGTAAAAAGAGCGGTAAGAAAATGAGTTTTAGTTTCTTTAGACAATGAAAAAAATCTTTGCATAGCACCCGCTATGGAAAGATTTTTTGAAGAAGGATAAAGGAAATAAAAACATTTTATGGTGCTCTTTTTACACAGGTTAGGGATACCAATCCCTAACGCAGTTGAGATAAGTGCAAAGAAAATGGAATTTAGTATGCTTAGACGATGAATATTTTCTTTGCTTATGCTCAAAACAACAAACTTTAAG
>JALTUD010000561.1 GCA_027047735.1 Flavobacteriales bacterium
CAAAGAAAATGGAATTTAGTTTTCTTAGACGATGAAAAATCTGCACAAAACACAAACTTTAGATAGAAAGTTCAATAAAATGAATTAAATTTCACGCACAATAATGTTAAATTTCACGCAATTAATCAAAAAGGATTTGTTTTATTCATAGATATATCTAAATTTGTATAATTATGACTAGTATTAAAAACTATTTTCTATTCGGAATTATCCTTCTGTCTAACACCTTGTTAGGTCAGATGGGTGCAGGTTTTTACCGAAATGATATAGGTGTTCGATTAGGGGCGGCTAATTATTTAGGTGAAATAGGAGGAAAAGAGAAAACAAGAAGAGACTTTGTTTGGGATATGAAAATACCACAAACAAGAACTTCTGTTAGTGCTTTTGCACGCCATAAATTCAACGATTATCTGTCCGTATCTCTAGGATTTAATTACAATCAAATAAGAGGCGATGATAATCTTTCAACTAACCCGGGTAGATATTACAGAAACTTACGATTTAAAAATAATTTATTGGACTTAACTCTACGTGCCGAAGGATACATCTATCGTATAAGTGACGTCGGAAACAGAGGGCGTTATTACGTTGCTTTCGATACCTACGGGCATGCGGGAATAACCACCTTTTACTCCAACCCGTTGGGTAGTTTGGATGGAACAACATGGACGCCTCTCAGACCACTAAAAACAGAAGGGGTTGAATATAAAAAATTCGGTATTGGAATCCCTGTTGGTTTAGGCTTCTTTTTCACTATTAAGAAAAAACACAGAATTGGTTGGGATTTCACATGGGTAACCACATTTACTGATTATTTAGATGATGTAAGTACCGTTTATGCCGACCCTTCAACCTTACCTTCTCCACAAGCTGTGGCTTTAGCCAACCAATCGGCAGCCGTAACAAATGACCCTGCCATTTTAGCAAGTTACGCTCCCCCTTCCGATGGAAATATAGGTAAAAGAGGGGACCCTACGCATAATGACTCTTATATGTACACAACCATAGCATACTCGTATGTATTGAAAGGTAGATATAAAGGTAATTTTGCTTCAAGCAAATACGGAAGCAGAAGAAAAAGAAGAAAGAAAACGGTACGTCACCAAAGACAGAAATTCTAATTTATTTTTAGTTTGTTTTGAA
>JALTUD010000562.1 GCA_027047735.1 Flavobacteriales bacterium
CGAGTAAAATAGACGGTATAAAGCGTTTTTTGATTCCTTATCCGTCTTCATAAAAATTTTCCATAGCGGGTGCTATGCAAAATTTTTATTCATCGTCTAAGAAACCAAAAATTCACTTTCTCTCCGCTAATTTCACTCGCGTTAGGGATAGAACGGCGTGTTTGAACTCCTTTTGTGTTGTTGCACTTATGCAACACAAAAGAGTGAGTAGTGATAGCCCGACCCTCATTTTAAAAAGAAACGTTTCGCGAGAGCGATATGTTTCTTTTTAAAATGAGGGGAACGCCCTTAAAAAGATTAAAATACTCAACACTTCGGATGCTTACTGAATTTATTTTATGTTCTGTTTTTTTATTAATTGTTGGAAGTTCTATAGTTCTAGGCTGTAAAACAAGAAAACCTTTAATACGAATATTAAAGGTTTTCTTGTTTATTATGTAAATAGTTAAAGTATATTAATACAACTCTGCATAGTTCTTCATCATGTCATTGTATTCTTTTAGTTCCATGTGATTGATTTTATTGGTTGGGTCTTTCATGATGGAAAGCAAATACAATAAACTTTCTTTTTGTGCTTCTTCACTATTATCGGGTTCTTCTTGCCCAAGGTTGCTGTCTTCAAATCCATCGATAGGTTCGTCGGCAGGAATTGGTATATAAAAACCGTCATTGGCTTCGATATGTTCGTAGGTTAATCTTGTGGCTTTTACCATACGAGGGTTTTCTTCTTTCAAAGCTATCTCTCTTAATTTTTTTAAATCTTCTATGATTGAATCTTTTTTAATTGAGATGCCAAATGATTCTACTTCTTTAATCAGTTTGTTTAATATCGTTGTTGCTTCTTTATTTTCCACTTTGTTTTGTTTTTATTGCGTAATTTTTCTAATTCTTATTTATTAACTTGTTTTAAACCATTCTATCAGACGAACAATCCAAGAACCTGACTTCTTTTCCTGAGTTTTTTGGGCTTGTTGCTGTTCATTCTTCTGAGTTTTTTTCTTTTTCTTCTTTTTCGGAGGTTTTATTTTTTTTGCAACCTCCTCGTAATGTTTTTTACGTTTTATTCGTTCTTGTTCTTCTCTTTCTTTTTTTTTTTTTTTTTCTTCTTTTCTTCTTCTTTCTTCCGCTTTCTTTTTTTCTGCTAAAATCTCATCTACCGATTTCTTCTTTTTCATCGGTGCGTTGGGACGCTTATACGTAGGTTTCTTTTTTCGTATCGTTGCAGGTTTTTCTAATGATTTTTTTAGTTCTTTCTCTAATGCGTCAACATCGGTTTTGCCTTTCTTTTCCTCAGGTTCTTCTTTCTCAATAATTTTCTTCTTTGCCGGTAATTCTATTTTTCCGACTACTTTAGGAGCTGTTAATTCAATTTTAGGAGCTTTTATCAATTCTGCTTCTTCTCGTTCTTTCGGTGATATTTCTCCTGTTCTTTCTATTACAGGAGGTGTAGCTTCTGTTAAGGTCTGTGTCCCTTGTGTTTCCGGGTGGCTTTTCTCTTCTTTTTTTTCTTCCTCTGTTGAAGCGATTGGTAGAATTACATCGTTTTCTTCTTCCTCCTTTTTCTCTTCTTTTTTCTTTTCCTCAGTAGGTTGTTCTTTAGTATTGGATGTAGTTACTGAAACTTCTTTTACTTCTTCTTTTTCCGGTTCTTCTTTTTTGAACTCGGCATAAATCTTTTCCAAAAAGGAATCTTCAATTTTAGTATTAGGATGATTGTCTATTTCTTCGTTAAATTCGGAACGAATAAACGATATAATTTTACTTGGTAAAATATCTAATTTTCTTGAAAGCTGACCTAATCTCATTGGAATATTCTTTTTGGAACGCAAATATACTTAAAGTTGAGCAAAAATAAAAGTTTACAACGAAGTTGTTTTTGCTAACTCTAAATCTATTTTACTACGATGAAAAAATCATTTGAATGATTGCATCTCCGTTAGCTTTTTATATCGACCGCCTAAGGCTATTAATTCCTCATGTGTTCCTTTTTCTAAAATAGTTCCTTTGTGCATCACTACAATTGTGTCAGCATGTTGTACTGTCGATAATCGGTGGGCAATGACCAATGAAGTACGGTTTTTCATCAAATTATTCAGTGCATCTTGAACAAGTTTTTCACTTTCGGTATCTAAGGCTGATGTCGCTTCGTCTAAGATGAGTATTGAGGGGTTCTTTAATACTGCTCTGGCTATGCTGATTCTTTGTCTTTGACCTCCGGATAGACTTCCTCCTCCGTCTCCTATATTTGTTTCATATCCATGTTCCAGTCCCATTATGAATTCATGGGCATTGGCTATTTTAGCTGCTCTGATAACTTCCTCTTCGGATACGTTTTCTAATCCGAAGGCAATGTTGTTAAAGACAGTATCGTTGAAAAGTATAGCTGTTTGTGTTACCACTCCCAAGTGGCTTCTTAAATTTTCAAGTGTGATTTCTCTTATATCAATTCCGTCGATACAAACGCAACCTTGAGTTACATCGTAAAAACGAGGTAATAAATCTGCTAAAGTAGATTTCCCTGCACCGGATTGCCCGACCAAAGCTACCATCTTCCCTTTTGGAATAGTTAGGTTTATATCTTTTAAGACGTCTTCTTTACCGTATTTAAAAAATACATTCTTATAACTTATTTCATATTTAAAATCATCGATGACTTTTGGATGTTTCGGATCTTTTATGGTGGCTTCTGCATTTGTAATTTCTTTTATACGTTGTAGTGCCGATAACCCTCTTTGTGCATTTGAGTAAGCCGTGGTAATCGATTTAAACGGAGAGATTAATTGGGATAGTAGTCCAATATAGGCAATGAACATAGAACTTCTAATTTCTCCTTCAAAAACGAGTTTACCTCCATAAAGCAGTACAACAGCTATCAATGTAACTCCCAAAAATTCACTTACGGGTGAAGCTAAATCTCCTTTTCTGTACATTCGAATCATGATTCGATTATACTCCTCATTAAAGTCTTTAAATTTCTTTTTTGAAGTTTCTTTTGCATTAAAAGCTTTTATGATTCTTAAGCCTCCTAGTGTTTCTTCCAAATGAGCGATTAATTCCCCTAGTTTTTCTTGCCCTTTACTTGCACTTCGTCTCAAACTTTTGCCAATTAATCCTATTAATAAACCGGATATTGGAAAGAATACTAATAAAAATAAGGTCAAAGAGGGGCTTAACCAAATTAGAGAACCGAAAAATACAATAATGTTAATAGGGTCTCTGAAGATGGCTTCCAACGAACGAAGTACCGACCATTCGACTTCTTTTAAATCGTTTGTCATTCTTGAAATGATGTCTCCTTTTTTTTCATCGGAGTAATAGGATAGGGGAAGCTCTACTATCTTATTATAAATTTCATTTCTAAAATCTCTTACGACTCCGTTTCGAATTACGGCGATATAGTATAGTGCCAAATAGGTAAAAAGATTTTTTAGAAGGATAGCGGTAATTAGATAGATACAAACCCATAATAATACCTGTTCCTGACCGATTTCTTCTATTTTTTCTGCTAGAACATAAAATAGATAATCCTTTAATGAAAAATCTAAAGAAGTGAAATCCATCGTTGGAGGAGTCGATAATATTTCTTTTAATTTATCTCCGCTACTAAATAAGACTTCGGTAACGGGAATCAGCATCATTAACGAAAACAGCGAAAATACAGTCGCTAAAATGTTAAAGAAAACGTTGGCTATTGCGTAAGGCTTATATCCTCTAACTAAGGTTAATATCTTAAAAAATTCTTTCATTGTACAGCTAAACAAAAAAGGTAACCAACTTCACTAAGTCGGTTACCTTCTTTTTTGATTATTGATTATAGAATGCAAACTTATTCACTATCTTTTATTTCAAAAGTTTCCATAAATTTAGTTGTAAAATCACCTTCTCTAAATTTCTTGTCTTCCAATAGTTGTAAGTGAAAAGGAATTGTCGTTTTTACACCTTCTATCACATATTCCTCTAAAGCCCTTTTCATTTTAAGGATTGCTTCTTCTCTTGTTTGAGCTACAGTGATTAATTTACTAATCATTGAGTCGTAAAAAGGAGGGATTGAATAACCGGCATAAACATGTGTGTCAATTCTTACTCCATGACCACCGGGAGAATGATAGTTCGTTATTTTACCCGGAGACGGCATAAAGTTTTTAAATGGGTTTTCAGCATTTATTCGACATTGAATAGAATGTCCGACAGGGAAATAATCTTTACCACTTATTTTTTCACCGGCGGCAATTTTTATCTGCTCTTTTATTAAGTCAAAATTAATCACTTCTTCCGTAATTGTATGTTCAACTTGAATACGGGTATTCATTTCCATGAAGTAAAAATTACGATGCTTATCGACTAGAAATTCAACAGTTCCAACACCTTCATAGTTTACTGCCAACGCTGCTTTTTTTGCAGCTTCTCCCATTTTTTTTCTTAACTCATCAGTCATAAAAGGCGAAGGAGTTTCTTCTACCAATTTTTGATGTCTTCTTTGAATGGAGCAATCTCTTTCGGACATGTGGCAAGCTGTTCCGTATTGGTCTGCTGCTATTTGAATTTCAATGTGGCGAGGTTCTTCAATGAACTTCTCCATATACATCCCATCATTGCCAAAAGCAGCGGCAGCCTCTTGACGAGCAGAACCCCAATTCACTTCTAATTCTTCATCGTTCCAACAAACACGCATTCCTTTACCACCACCACCTGCGGTAGCTTTGATCATGACAGGGTAACCTATTTTTTCGGCATTTTTCTTTGCGTCTTTTAGATCTTTTAAGAGACCTTTTGAACCTGGTACCGTGGGAACTTTAGCTTTTATCATGGTCGCTTTGGCGGATGCTTTATCGCCCATTCCTTCAATTTGTTCCGGTAGTGCACCAATAAATTTAATATCATGTTCCTTACAAACCCTTGAGAAATGAGCGTTTTCAGAAAGAAAACCATATCCCGGGTGAATGGCATCGGAATTTGTAATTTCGGCGGCAGCAATTATATTCGGTATTTTTAAATAAGATTCTGAACTGGCAGGAGGCCCTACGCAAACTGCTTCATCCGCAAAACGTACATGTAAGCTATCTTTATCAGCAGTAGAATATACAGCAACGGTTTTTATCCCCATTTCTTTGCACGTTCGAATAATTCGAAGTGCAATTTCTCCCCGGTTAGCAATTAATATCTTTTTAAACATATTGTTGTATTTATTTTTTTGAACTTGAACGAAGATTGAATACCGTGAACTTAATAATATTCGTTACTGTAATTATATCAGAAAATTACAAAAAGATGTAATAGATATATTATACCTTTAAAAAGAATTCACGTCTGTAAGCAAGAACTTCTGTTCTAAACTATTTTATAATTACGAAGGGTCAACTAAAAATAAAGGTTGATCAAACTCAACAGGTGTAGCGTCATCAACTAATACTTTTACGATTTTACCGTTTACTTCAGCTTCAATTTCGTTAAAGAGTTTCATGGCTTCAATAATACATATTGGGTCACCTTCTTTGATAGTGTCTCCAACAGAAACAAAAGGCGGTTTGTCCGGCGAAGGAGAACGGTAGAAAGTACCTATCATTTGAGATTTAATCGTGATATAATTTGCTTCTTCGTCTTTTTTTACCGGTGCTTCAGGTGCTTTTGTCTCGACAGGAGTTTGTTGCACTTGTTGAGCAGGTGCAGCCATTACTTGTTGAGGCATTGCAACCGGAACTTGTTGTTGAATAATTTGTGGTTCTTCTTTAAAGTTAGATTTCTTTTTTGCTAAATAATCAGATTTAATCAAAATTTTGAAATCTTTTTGCTCTATTTCTACTTCGTTAACTCCTGCACGGGCAACAAATTTTATCAATTCTTGAATTTCACTAAGTTTCATTGTGTATTGTTTTTGTTTTTGTAAAGAGATAAATCTCTTTTTTTATTAAAAATTAGTTTTAGATAGGCTAAGGTAATAATTTTTAAAAGAACTTCGATATCGAAGTTCTTTTAGATTAATTAATACGCCCATTTAAGGTAAACAGCTCCCCAAGTAAAACCACCGCCAAAAGCAGCTAAAACTAGGTTATCTCCTTTTTTTAGTTGGTCTTCCCATTCCCATAAACACAAAGGAATAGTACCGGATGTAGTGTTACCGTATTTTTGAATATTAATCATTACCTTGTCTTTTGATAAGCCCATTCTTCTCGCTGTTGCATCGATAATTCTTAAATTTGCTTGATGCGGAACCAACCAAGCAACATCGTCAGCAGTAAGATGGTTTCTTTCCATAATTTCAGCACTCACATCTGCCATATTAGTAACAGCAAATTTGAATACGGTAGCTCCTTCTTGGTGAATATACATGGCAGGAGTTTCTACATTTTCTTTAGTAATTGGTTCTAAAGAACCTCCGGCTTGTTGTACTAAATACTCTTTTCCCGAACCATCTACTCGCATAATGGAATCTTGTATTCCCAACCCTTCTTCATTGGGTTCTAATAAGACGCCTCCCGCACCGTCACCAAAAATAATGCAAGTAGAACGGTCGGTGTAGTCCACAATACTAGACATGATATCTCCGCCGATTACCAATACTTTTTTTGCAGATTGATTTTCTATAAATTGTTGTCCGGTAGTTAAAGCGAAAAGGAAGCCGGAGCAAGCTGCATTTACATCAAATCCCCATGCGTTGGTTGCTCCTGCTTTATCGCAAATAATATTGGAGGTACTTGGGAAACGGTGGTCTCCGGTAACTGTGGCAACGATAACAATATCTAGCTCTAATGGAGAAATACCTCTTTTTTTACAAATTCCTTCTACTATTTCTGCCCCTAAATCAGATAGTGCTTTTCCTTTTTCGATAATTCTTCGTTCTTTGATGCCTGTTCTGGAAACTATCCATTCATCATTGGTGTCCACCATTTTTTCCAAATCTTTGTTGGTTAATTTGTTTGGTGGAACAACTCCGTGTACAGCCGTTATTGCTGCGGTTATTTTCTTATTCATAATGTATAAATTCTTATTTGAATGCTTTTTTTATTTTTTCCGGTAGCTTTGCTTCTACCAAGTCGCGAGAAAGTAGAAGCATGTTTTTTATTGCGTTGGAATTTGATATTCCATGAGCTAAAAGAACATTTCCATTGACTCCTAAAACAGGAGTAGCTCCGTACATTTCATAATTAAATCGTTTGAAGTAATCATCTAAGAGATTACGTTTTTTTATTAATTCATAAAATGCTTCTGCTTGTTTTAGAACTACATTTCCGGTAAAACCATCACAAACAATAACATCTGCCTCGACACCTCCCCCGTAAATATGTCTTCCTTCTACATTGCCGACAAAATTAAAATCATTAGTTCCTTCCATCAGAGAATAAGTAGCCTGAGTTAGAAGATTTCCTTTCTCTTTTTCTTCACCGATATTAAGTAAAGCCACTCTGGGATTGGTTATTCCATAAACAAATTCAGCGTAAATAGCCCCCAACATTGCAAATTGATACAAAACGTCCGGTTTACAGTCAGCTACTATTCCTACGTCTAAGATGATAGCTTCTTTCCCGTTTTCTTTGGGTACAATAGAGGCTACGCAAGGTCTGTAAACTCCTGCTATGCTACGTATGGAGAACATTGCTCCGACGAGGATTGCCCCTGAGTTTCCTGCACTGCCTAAAGCATCAATTTCTCCGTTTTTAAGCATTTGAAATCCTATTGCTAAACTAGAATGAGGTTTGTGTTTAAAGGCTTTTGTCGGATGTTCGTTCATCTCAATGACCTGTTCCGTATGAACAAAGTCAAAAAGTTCGTGGCTAATTTTATTTTTTGATAAAATATCTTTAGCGACCTCAGTATTGCCAATCAAAACAATTCGACTAGTTTCAGGTAGTTCTTTGACAGCTTTTATTGCTCCTTCAACAGTTGCTAAAGGTGCAAAATCTCCTCCCATTATGTCTAAACCAAGTTTCACGCCCGAAAAGTACTAAGAAATTTTATACAACCCCTTATAAGTTTAAGTTTAGTTATTCACTTTATCAAGTTCTATTTTGAAAATAAAATAAAATTAGCCTTTGTTGGTATAGGCTAAAGCGTAAGTTTTTAATTGTTTTACCATACCCAATAAACCATTCGCTCTGGTTGGTGAAAGGTGATCTTGCAGTCCGATTTCTTTTAGAAAATCCAGTTTGGCGGTTAAAATATCTTTTGGAGATTGATTGTTTAAGGCTCTTATTAAAAGAGCGATAACTCCTTTTGTGATAATTGCATCGCTGTCCGCGGTGAAACTAATTTTTCCGTCTTTGTAATCAGCGTTTAGCCAAACTTGAGATTGACATCCTTTTATAAGATAATCCGGAGTTTTGTATTTATCATCAATCAGGGGAAGTTCTTTTCCTAACTCGATGATGTGTTCGTATTTATCCATCCAATCATCGAACATTGAAAATTCTTCAATGATTTCTTGTTCTCTTTCTTCTATTGTCATACCAATATGTCTTTGCAAATTATTTAGCAAAGGTAAGGATACCTTTTAAAACAACTCCATAAAAAAAGCCTTTGAATTTGAATCCAAAGGCTTTTTTAATTTGTTTCGCTTATGATTAGCTTTTTTTTCTGTTTCCGTATCTTGTTTTAAATTTATCGATACGACCTGCTGTATCTACTAATTGAGATTTTCCGGTAAAGAATGGGTGTGATTTACTTGAAATATCCAATTTGTATAAAGGATACTCATTTCCGTCTTCCCATTTTACGGTTTCTTTTGTATTTACACAGCTTCTGGTTAAAAAAGAATAGCCCATTGACATGTCTTTAAAAACGACTAGTCTATAATTCTCAGGATGTATATCTGCTTTCATTTTATTTAGTATAATATAGTTATTGATAATTTATAATGAACCGCAAAAATACAATTTAATTTCAATTTTACAAATACTTTTTCTTGTTTTTTGAATTAAACTTTCTTATACTTGTAGTTCCAATTAGACCTATTCTAATTCTAAACAAAATGTACAACAGTTATTTATATAGAGTAACGGCTTTGCTTTTAGCTTTTTTGATGTTCTTTTCATCAATCGGGTATTCTATGGATATTCATTATTGTAAAGGAGAGCTTTGGGATATTGCTTTTTTTGGAGAGGCTGAAGTTTGTGAAATGCAAGAGGAAGTTGCTCTGGTTAAAGAGTGTTGTCATCGTGTAGAAGTAAAAGAAAGGCAATGTAAAAATCATTCCGGTGATTCCGGTATTCAACGCGAAGATTGTTGTAAGAATGTAGAGCTTGTTTTGGATGTTGAGGATTATAATCCCGCTAAAGAAGTTGATGCTTCTATTTATACAGTTTTACTTTTTCCTATTTCCTTTATTTATGCTTTGTTTGTTTCCGAGAGAAATGAAAGTGTTGATGAAGGTGAATCGATTTATTATTACAGGTCTTATTTTTCCACACAGGAGTTGAACCTGCTCCATCAAGTATTTATCATTTGAATTAAGGTAAAATTATTCTTATTCAAAATTCAAAAGGGTATTCCTAACGTTGTTTTCTTAGTGTTTTGAGGTTGTTTTCAGTGGTTTTAATGTCAGTTTAAGTACCGTGAAACATTTTATTTTCATAGCTGGTGCTATGTAAAGAAAATATTCATCGTCTAAAGAAACTAAAACTCATTTTCTTAGCACTCATTTTACACACGTTAGGGATTGGTATCCCTAACATGAATAAAATAGAAAGCATAAAGCGTTTTTATTTTCCTTATCCTTCTTCAAAATTATTTTCCATAGCTGGAGCTATGCAAAAGAATTTTTCATCGTTTAAGAAAACTAAAATTCACTTTCTTGCTTCCAATTTTATCCACGTTAGGGATAGAACGGCGTGTTTGAACTCCTTTTGGTTTGTTGCATATATGCAAACCAAAAGAGTGAGTAGTGATAGCCCGACCCCAATTTGAAAAACAAACGTTTCGCCATAGCGATATGTTTGTTTTTCAAATTGGGGGAACGCCCAAATAATTCCATTTAAATTAAACCTTAAATCCGCAAGTGAACTTCTATTCCAAAGCCAAACTCCGCATCATTATTGGCAATGCTCGTTTTTCGATACTCACCGTAGCTATGGCTACGCTTGCGTGTCTCAAAACTGTGCTAGACCAATACTCATACGTATTTTGACTTTTCATAACGAAATCACTTGTGGATTTAAGGTTAAATAAAACTTGTAACAAAATGATAAATAAAATAGTTCGATTTTTTCTGGACAATAAACTTGTAGCTTGGTTATTGCTGGCTCTTTTTGTTGGTTGGGGCATGGTAACCGCTCCCTTTGAAAATAATATAGATTGGTTGCCGAAAGATGCTGTGTCGGTGGATGCAATTCCTAATATCGGTGAAAATCAGCAGATAATTTTCACGAAATGGAAAGGGCGTTCACCACAAGATGTGGAAGATCAAATTACGTATCCGTTAACGACAACCTTGCTGGGGATTCCGGGGGTTAAAAGTGTGCGGAGTAACTCTATGTTCGGGTTTTCTTCTATCTTTTTGATTTTTGAGGAAGATGTTGAATTTTATTGGAGTAGAAGTAGGATTTTGGAAAAGTTAAATTCTCTGCCGGCGGGACTTTTGCCTGAGGGTGTTCAGCCTGAATTAGGCCCGGATGCTACGGCTTTGGGACAAATATTTTGGTACACTTTGGAGGGGAAAGATTCTTTGGGAAATGTTACCGGAGGATGGGATTTGCAAGAGCTTCGTTCAGTGCAGGATTTTTATGTAAAGTATGGCTTGCAGTCGGCTTCGGGGGTTGCTGAAGTGGCATCTGTTGGTGGTTTTGTTAAGGAATATCAAGTAGATGTTGATCCTGAAAAGATGAAAGTTTACGGGATTCGTTTGCCTCAAGTGATGAAAGCCGTGAAAGAAAGTAATTTAGACATCGGTGCACAGACCATTGAGATTAATTTGGCTGAATATTTTGTAAGAGGTTTGGGGTACATAAAAAAACTGGATGACCTTGAAAATGCAGTTGTTACGAGTGTCAAGAATGTGCCTGTTCGCATAAAAGACATTGCGAAAGTTCATTTGGGACCTGCTACACGCAGGGGGATGTTAGATAAATCGGGAGCATCTGCCGTTGGTGGAGTAGTTGTGGCTAGATATGGGGCAAATCCTTTGGAGGTAATAAATAATGTAAAGCAAAAAATCGAAGAAATTTCTTCGGGTTTGCCTGAGAAAGTGCTTTCAAACGGGGTTGTTTCTAAACTTCATATCGTACCTTTTTACGATAGGACTACTTTAATTAAGGAAACTATCGGAACGTTGGAAGAGGCACTTAATTTGGAGGTTTTGATAACGGTTATAGTCGTTATTTTAATGTTGTTAAACTTAAAGTCTTCTTTGTTAATTTCGGCTTCTCTTCCCGTTGCGGTATTGATGTGTTTTATTGCAATGAAATATTTTGGTGTAGAAGCCAATATTGTGGCTCTTTCCGGAATAGCCATTGCGATTGGGACAATGGTGGATATGGGGATAGTATTGAGTGAAAGTATTCTTGACCATTTGAAAAAAGCACCTGAAAATCAACCGGTAAAAGAAACGGTTTATCTGGCGACAATCGATGTAGCATCTGCTGTTGTAACTGCTGTTGCTACCACTATTGTAAGTTTTTTGCCTGTTTTTACAATGCAAGCATCGGAGGGGAAATTGTTTCGCCCGTTGGCTTATACCAAAACTTTTGCTTTGATTGCTTCTATTGTTTTAACGATAACAATTGTTCCGCCTCTTGCGGAAATTGTTTTTAAGGCGAAAAGCAAGGGAAAAATAGCCGGTTATTTTACTAATTCCGTTTTGGTTATTTTGTCTTTGTTTTTAATGTTTACTTCTTACGCGTTTTTCGGCGTTTTCGGGTTGTTGATTGGTGCCGGCGGATTGATTTCCACGTATTCCAAAGAACATAAATCCGAAAGGTGGAATGTTCAATTTGAATATGTTAAGAATATTATTTACGCACTGTTGGTTGCGTGGTTGTTAGCAGTTGTATGGATGCCTTTGGGAGTGGGAAAAAGTGAATTTTACAACTTTCTTTTTATCGTGGTGGTAGTCGGTTCTTTAATCGGATTGTTTTATGTGATTATCTATTTTTATGAACGGATTTTGCGTTTTCTTATTGATGTTCGTTATTTGTTTTTACTATTGATAATCGGTATTATATACTTAGGTTTTTCTATTTTTAAAAATACACAGGAAGAGTTTTTACCATCGTTAAAAGAAGGTGCTTTTCTCTTGATGCCAACGTCAATGCCTCATTCCGGCGTGGAAATGAATGAAGCAAATCTTAGGATGTTGGATATGGCGGTAAGTTCGATACCGGAAGTTGAACTGGTGGTAGGAAAAGCCGGACGGGTTGAGAGTTCTTTAGACCCTGCACCAATCAATATGTTTGAAAACATTATATCCTACAAAACAGAATATAAAGTTGATGAACAGGGGAGGAGATTGCGATTTAAGGTAGATAAGAATGGTGAGTTTGTCAGAGATTCTACGGGAAACTTGATTTTAGACGATAAAGGGAAGTATTTCAGGCAATGGCGTAAGCATATCAAGTCTGAAAATGATATTTGGAATGAGATTGTAAAAGCAACAAAGATTCCCGGATTGACTTCTGCACCAAGATTACAACCGATAGAAGCTCGTTTAGTGATGCTTCAATCGGGGATGCGTGCACCGATGGGAATAAAAGTGAAGGGAAGTGATTTGAAAACGATTGAAAAAGTAGGAATGAAGCTGGAAAAGCTCTTGAAGGAGGTTAAGGGCGTGAAAAAGTCGTCTGTTTTTGCTGATAGAATTGTCGGAAAACCTTATTTATTGATTGATATTAATCGAGATGCCATTGCTAGATACGGGCTGACGATTGAGAATGTTCAAACTCAAATTCAAACGGCCATCGGTGGAATGAAAATGACTTCTACCGTTGAGGGCAGGGAACGCTACGACGTACGTTTGCGTTATCCGCTTGAGTTGAGAAATGACCCTGACAAACTGAAGGCGATTTACGTTTCAACACCTAAGGGATTGTCTATACCTCTGGGAGAGTTGGCTGAAATCAAATATGAGCAAGGTCCTCAATCCATAAAAAGTGAGGATGGGTTTTTAATCGGATATGTTTTATTTGACAAGGAAGATAAGTTTTCGGAAATAGAAACGGTAAATAATGCACGTGAGTATTTACAAAGTAAAATTGACGATGGGTCTTTAAAAATACCCAAAGGAATCACTTTTAAATTTGCAGGAAACTACGAGGAGCAAGTGCGTTCAAATAAAAGATTAGCGATTGTAATTCCGATTGCTTTAGCTTTAATCTTTCTGATATTGTACTTCCAATTTAATTCGGTTTTGATTTCCTTAATGGTTTTCTCAGGCGTTTTTGTCGCTTTTTCGGGTGGTTTTATTATGATTGGATTATATGACCAAGATTGGTTTTTGAATTTTAATTTTTTCGGAACTAATATGAGGGAGTTATTTCAGGTAAACACCATCAATCTGAGTGTAGCGGTTTGGGTTGGCTTTCTCGCTTTGTTTGGGATAGCAACCGATGACGGGGTTTTGGTAGCGACCTTTCTTCAAGATAGTTTTAAGAAAAACACCCCTAGCACTCCGGAAGAAATAAAGAAAGCGGTAATAGAAGGAGGGAAGAGAAGAGTTAAACCGGCGATGATGACTACGGCTACAACCATTTTAGCTTTACTTCCGGTGCTTTCTTCTTCGGGAAGAGGAGCG
>JALTUD010000563.1 GCA_027047735.1 Flavobacteriales bacterium
GGTATGAATATTAGAAAAGCTGCCGTAGAGGCTGGTAGAGCGAGATTCAGACCTATTATTCTAACGTCAATAACTACTGTCGTAGGTTTGTTACCTTTAATTTACTTTGAAACAAGTTTTCAAGCTCAATTTCTAATTCCCATGGCGGTTTCCATAGCTTTCGGGGTGTTGTTCGGAACTTTTTTCTTACTCTTCTTTTATCCATCGCTTTTACTTTTCTTTAATGACCTGCGAAGGGCACGTTTTTGGTTGTGGAGAGGAGGTGAAGTTCCGCCTACACCATTGGAAGTAGAGCCAATTACCAAAATCAAAAATCGTCTTTCGGAAATAGAAGAAGGATAATCATAATTTATTATTTTATGTATCGAATTATTGTGTTCTTAATACTGTTTATCCCGTTTTTTATCTTTGGTCAAAAAAAAGACACCATTTCCCGAAAAATGATAAAACAAATGAAAAGGGAAATGGCTAAAAAGTCAATCAATGAGCTAAAAAACGGCGTTTTGTTGGTGCAACTAAAAACCAAACATAAAAGTATAGAAGCTCTCAAAAAAAGAGGCTTTATCCAAAGAGCGGAGAAAATAAGAAAAGAACAAGAAGAAGATAATCGAAATATCATCAAAGGATTTAATGAATATTATGATTTCAGCTCGGTTTATTTTTTCTATTCCAACGATAAAAAAAAGGTAGAAAATCATCAATTCGATTCGGTTCAATTTATAACTTTGGACTCAAATACTTTAATGAATCTTCCCGATACCTCTTCAATTTACAGAAAATTAGATACGGCAAATTATTACATTGCGGAATTTGGAACAAATAATTACAGCAATTCAACATTAAGGTATTTACCGAATTTTGATGACCAATACGACAGGGGCTTAGAGTTTGAAGCACTATTGATCAAAAACAAAGATTACCTTCAACTTTCTCATCCGTTTCCTTATTATGTTAAGACAAATGAAGCGGTAAAAGTAGGAGATTTAAAACGGTGGGAAACCATTAAAAAAATGAATCAAAAATTACATTACTTTTATAATAATCAATGAGGTATAACGTAATAGGAGTAATGTCCGGCACTTCCTTGGATGGAGTTGACTTAGCCTACTGTTCTTTTGAAAAAAAAGAGAATACATGGCAGTATGAAATAAAAGTAGCAAAGACTTATCCGTACGATGCTCGTTGGCAAAAAGAACTGAGTACAATAGAAACTCAATCTGCTTTGCAGTTTGTACAGTTAGATAATTATTTGGGGATATATCTCGGCAAAATCATCAATTTATTCATTGAGGAAACCGGAATAGATAAAAATGAAATTGATGCTGTTTCATCACACGGACATACCATATTTCATCAACCGGAAAAACATTTCACCAGTCAAATAGGAAGCGGAGCACAAATTTGTGCAGAAACCCAATTGAAAACCATCTGCGATTTTCGTTCCCTCGATGTAGCTCTCGGGGGAGAAGGTGCCCCACTTGTTCCCATTGGAGATTTGCTTCTTTTTCAGGATTATGAATATTGTCTGAACTTAGGTGGAATTGCCAATATTTCTCATAAGTCAGCGTTTACCATATCAGCAAGAGATATAACCTTTGCCAATATGGCTGGGAATTACCTATGCCAACAAATTAACCTGAGTTATGATGAAGGCGGAGCGTTAGCCCAATCAGGATATTTAGATAAAGAACTTCTAGCTCAACTAAATGAAACGGTGCACCGGATAAACAAAGAACACCTTTCATTGGGAAAAGAATTGTTTGTGCAATACATAGTTCCTTTGTTAAACAGTTACGAAATACCGGTCAAAGATAAACTCCATACCTTAGGTGTACATATTGCCAAAACAATAGCGGAACATACCACAGAAAATTCTAAAATTTTAGTTACAGGAGGTGGAGCTTATAACAACTTTTGGATAGATGAGCTAAAACAACAACAAAGAAAAGTCATTGTCCCCAACCAAGAACTCATCGACTTTAAGGAAGCTCTTGTATTTGCTTTTTTGGGAGTGTTGAGGTTAGAAAAAACATCCAATTGTTTAAGTTCAGTTACTCGTGCATCTAAAGATAATATCGGCGGATGTATTTATCTACCCTAAATAATTACCAAGGTTGAATATCTACAATATGAAATTCCGGTTCAGGTCCCGGTTTTCCGGCTATCCCCCAATTCCCATCCTTTCCTTTAAATCCGTTTCTCCCTGCTTTTCCTCCTTCCAATGGCTTTCCACCATGTCCGGGATTCCCGCCTCTTCCACCTTTCCCCGGTTGTCCTCCTTTGTTAGAAACAAAAATAGAGTTTCTAACTCCCTCGGCATTTTTATTAACAAAAACACGAATAACTCCGCCGTTTCCTCCGTTACCTCCATTGCCTCCGTTTCCACCATCACCACCATCACCGGCACGTTTTACTTTTCCTTTTTTGGTTACAATAGCATCATCTCCATTTTTTCCATTCTTTCCATTTTGACCATTACCACCATTACCACCATTGCTACTGACATAAATTTTTGGTGGATGTTCGGATGATTTATAGCAATAAATTACAGCATCATCAATTTTTGCTTTTATAATATAAAGTTTACTAACAGAGTCTTTCTCAATATATAAATCAATGGAACTTCCATCGGTTCCATTACCGCCATGTCCCCCGTTTTTCCCGTCTTTACCATCTCTGCCAAATACCCCTTGATTAAATGTTGCTGTCCCACCGTAATAACTTCCTCCCGGTTTTGTAATCCCCGAAAAATCCAAATTAATATCGCCTTTGTAGTTAAAAGGAATGGTATCACTATCTTCAAAAATAAAGTCATTTTTACGCAATCTGCAATTGACAACCAGATGATTATTATTGCATGTAGTATCCTTATCAATTAATAATTGTCCCTTATTCACCACTTTAAACCCTTCACCCCAAATCTCCAAATATCTGGAATAAGTAACATTAATACGTTTACCTTTTACCGTATTGGCATAAACAATATACTTCAATTTAGCCCCGCTGTTAATACCATCGCTTTTTAACTCAAACTCAATAGATTCCACTTTTTTAAATCGCAAAATCTGAGCATTATAAGCCGAAAATATAAGGCTAAACAAAAACACAAAATAAAATTTCATAGACTTCATAAGTTCAAATATAATTAAAATAAGCTGTTGGGCGTTCCCTCTTTTTACACAAACAACATACCGCTATCGCTAAACGTTGTTTGTGTAAAAAGAGGTCGGGCTATCCACTATATCTTTTGCCCTCCAAAAGGAGGGAGGGCAAAAGGATGCCGTTCCTATCCCTAACGCAAGTAGAATGAGTGATAGAAAGTGAGTTTTAGTTTCTTTAGATGATGAAAAAATTCTTTGCATAGCCGAGCTATGGAAAGAATTTTTGAAGAGGTTATTAACCGTTTGTGTATAAAAGTGAAATTAGATAATTTTCTTTTCAATCTAGGCATTTTTAAGAAGCATAGCCCAAGCTATGGTTCGCAAAAATAACGACGAGTGAAATGAAAAGAACTAATTTTTAACTTATAAACAAGCTGTTATTAACCTATACTAAATATAAAGGAAATAAAAACACTTTATAGTGCTCATTATACTTGCGTTAGGGATACGATCCCTAACGCAGTTGAGATAAGTGCATAGAAAATGAGTGTAAGAATTAAGAGTGAACTTCTATTTTTTAGTCAGCTTTTTAAACACATCTTCAAGGTTGTTTTCTACAACTTTCATTTCAAGAATAAGAACATCGTTATCGTGAGCAATTTTAGAAATATCTTTTCTTAAATCTTTATTTGTCTTATTCTCAAACAAGAAACTATTGTTTTCTTTGTTTATAATTTCACAAGGAAGTGCAGAAAAAATATCCGGATTAACTTCGCTATCAAAACTAATAAGCACAGAAGGTTTACTTTCAAACAAACGACCAATTTTTTCAATCGGTTCATCTGCAACGATTTTGCCTTCGTTGATAATAATAACTCTATCGCAAATAGCTTCTACCTCTTGCATGATATGTGTTGAAAACAGTACGGTTTTATCCTTGCCAAATTCTTTTATCAAACCTCTGATTTCTACTAACTGATTGGGGTCCAGTCCGCTCGTAGGCTCATCTAAAATCAACACTTCGGGATTGTGAATAATTGCTTGAGCTAACCCCACTCGTTGCCTGTATCCTTTTGACAACGCTCCGATTTCTTTATGTTGTTCTTTCTCCAAGCCTACAAGTCTAATCACCTCTTTTACCCTTTCTTTCGGATTTTTTATTTTATACAAGCGAGCCAAAAACAGCAAAAATTCCTTGATGTACATATCCAAATACAAGGGGTTGTGCTCAGGAAGATAACCAATGTTTCTTTTTACATCTATGGGATTCTTTAAGGTGTCTATTCCACACACTTTTATTTCTCCTTCATTCTGCGGAATAAAAGTGGTAATCATTTTCATCGTTGTTGAT
>JALTUD010000564.1 GCA_027047735.1 Flavobacteriales bacterium
CACCGGACATCGTTCGTGATTATTTTTACGGGTTGTTTCATCATTCCGAAGAAATTCAAATAGCCGATTTAGGAAACATTCAAAAAGGAGCAACCAAAGAAGATACCTATTTTGCTTTGACTGAAGTTACCGAGTTTTTGGCAAAAAAAAACATTCTGACCCTAATTATTGGCGGAGGACAAGATTTAACCGTAGCCAATTATAAAGGATACGAAAAATTGGAGCAAACAGTCAATCTATCTGTAATTGATAATCGGTTTAATATTGGAAAACCAAATATACCTGTGTCTGCCGGAGCTTACCTAAACAAAATCATACTACATCAACCCAACTATTTATTCAATGCAAGTGTATTGGGTTTTCAGACTTATTTTGTCTCACCTCAAGACCGTCAATTAATGAAGGACTTGTTTTTTGACGTCTATCGTTTAGGCGAAATTCAACAAGACATAACCCGTGCAGAACCCATTGTTCGAAATGCCGATATAGTAAGTGTAGATGTTTCTGCCATTCGAAATGCCGATTTTAAAGCCAATGCCAATACCACTCCCAATGGTTTTTACGCCGAGCAAATCTGCCAAATTATGCGTTATGCAGGAATGAGCGATAAACTTACAAGTTTGGGAATATATGAATACAATCCGAAATTGGATACCGACGAAAAAATGTCCGCTCAACTCATAGCACAAATGTTGTGGTGTGTAATCGACGGTTATGCAAATCGCAAAAAAGACTTCCCGATAGGAACAAAAGAAAATTATATAAAGTACCGCATTCATATAGAAAATACGGATCACGAATTGGTTTTTTATAAAAGCGACAAATCAGACCGTTGGTGGATGGAAATACCGTATCCTCCACACGAAAGAGTACGTTTTGAACGACATCATTTAGTACCGTGTAATTATCAAGACTATTTAGACGCAAGTAAAAATCACATTCCTGACCTTTGGTGGAAAACCTATCAAAAATTGCAATATTAAGAAGTGTATTCGGGCGTTCCCATTATGGCATAAAAAAGTAGTTCCGTTGCACTACACCACTTTTTAACGCCGTAATGGTCGGGCTATCACTACTCACTCTTTTGTGTTGCATAAGTGCAACAACACAAAAGGAGTTCAAACACGCCGTTC
>JALTUD010000565.1 GCA_027047735.1 Flavobacteriales bacterium
CAGGGCAAACGCATTTAAACTTTCAGTAAAAGCTTCAAATATTGATTATCCCATCCTGCTTTTTTACGTTTAGATTTGATACCTAGTTTACAAGTTTTCTCTTGTTTTGCAAGATTTAAAGCTATTTTGTTAATCAAAGAGAAGTTTTGTGAAGCATATCCTCTTCTTTTTCTGTTATAGTCTTCACCAAATGCTACATCAAGTACCCAATGTAACTTATTCTCAATAGCCCAATGATTTCGGATAATTTGTTGCATTCTCTCTGCACTTTGATTAAGAGAACTGATGTAATATCTCGTAGCCGACTCTATTTTTTGGGAGGACTTAAACTCTCTTATACTATCCACTTTTATGACAGACTTAAGGTTTACCCATTTATCTTGTACTTCTTGAATATGCTTAAATTCAGTAATCACCTTACAAGTTCTCGATTCTATTCTTCCATGACCATAATCAATATTTTCTGATATTTCTATATTTTTATTGAACCTAAATTCATCTTCTATAAGCTCTAATAGCTCTGGTTGATTTCCTTTAACGGCTAAAGTGTAATCAGCTTGAGCTTCAACTATTTTTCTAGCAATATCGGTTTGACATCCCATAGCATCAATAGTTACTACCGTACCTTCTAATGCTAAAGACTCTATTAAATTAGGAATGGCAGTTATTTCATTACTTTTTTCGTTAACTTTTTCTTGTCCTAAAACCAAGTTGTTTTCACAAGACCATGCACTAACCATATGAATCGGCGATGATCCATTAACTTTAGCACCTCTTATTGTTTTTCCATCTAAAGCAACAACATCTCCTTCTAATAAACTTGAAATTGATGTAACCCAAAGACTAAAACATTTCTCAAATTTCTCTGGGTTTAATGCACTAAAAACTCGATTAAAGGTATCGTGTGAAGGAATACCGTTAGGAAGCTCCAAAAACGTTTTTAACCAATCATATTTTATCTTACCATACTCTTCTATTTCATTCCATGAATCAGCACCACAAATAACTCCGCATATAGAGATGGCGATAATATCTATTAATAAATGTTTTTTACATTTTTCACGTCTTGGATCTTCTAACTCCGCAAAGAAGTCCAATAAATTATTTTTTTTGTTCATACACGTATATTTAATTGATAATCAAGTAAATATACAAAATTATATTCACAAAATACGATATTAACACTATTGATAATCAGATAGTTATCAACTATTACATTGTTGATAAAATTATATTATTTTAAATGCGTTTGCCCTGATCAATTGATTATTTATAAGCCTAAAATCCAACAATTTTTTTATATTTGTGAGTTACAAACACTTTTATATGAAAAAGATACTTTTCTTACTTACGTTATTGTTTCCATTGTTGTCGCAGGCACAGGGTTTGGATGAGAAAATTGACAAAACCTTTGGAGAATACACAGGTTGGTTTGTGAATTTGATTTTTAAGACCATTCCGATTGCTGACGGGGTGGATGTTCCTTGGGTATTGATTGTATTGGTCATAGGAGCTTTGTTTTTTACTTTTTACTTTGGGTTTATCAATATCAAAGGGTTTAAGACGGCTATAAACATCGTACAAGGAAAGTATGACAAACTAGAGGAAGGAGGGCATGTAGAAGCTTCGAACACGGTGTTTGTGGAAGAAGATGGAGATATTAAAGACACCATTAGAATAGAAGGAGATCATCATGGAGAAGTATCTCATTTTCAAGCACTGACTGCTGCTCTTTCAGCTACTGTTGGTTTGGGAAATATTGCCGGGGTTGCCGTGGCGATTAGTATTGGAGGTCCGGGTGCTACGTTTTGGATGATTGTTGCCGGTTTGATAGGTATGAGTTCTAAATTTACGGAATGTACGCTGGGGGTCAAATATCGTGAGATAGATGCAGACGGGAAAGTTTTTGGCGGGCCGATGTACTATCTAAGTAAGGGATTGAAAGAGAAAGGAAAAGCAACTTTAGGCAAAATACTAGCTGTTTTATTTGCCATTATGTGTATTGGCGGTTCTTTTGGTGGCGGAAATATGTTTCAGGCGAATCAAGCTTTCTCTATGGTAGAGTCAATCTCAGGTGGAGAGGCTAGTGTTTTGCACGGAAACGGCTGGGTGTTTGGTTTGGTTATGGCTATTTTGGTGGGGGTTGTTATTATAGGTGGCATTCAAAAAATAGCCAAAGTAACCGATAAGATTGTCCCGTTTATGGTGGGGATATATGTTGCCGCAGCGTTAGCCATATTGGCCATTAATTATGCTGAAATTCCTCATGCTTTCGGACAAATATTCACCGGAGCTTTCACCGGTGTTGGAATTGTAGGAGGGGTAATAGGAGTGTTGATTCAAGGGTTTAAAAGAGCTGCCTTTTCTAATGAGGCAGGTATTGGTTCTGCATCGATTGCTCACTCTGCGGTAAAAACAAAATATGCCGCAAGTGAAGGATTGGTGGCTTTGCTTGAGCCTTTTATCGATACGGTTTTGGTTTGTACGATGACGGCTTTGGTTTTGGTTATTTCTAACGGTAACGGAGAAATTATGACTTATGGACAAGAGGTTGAACACGGAGTAAAAGCAACCTCGCAAGCCTTTGAAGCAACCTTTTCGTGGTTCCCTTATGTACTAACATTAGCAGTGGTTCTTTTTGCTTTTTCTTCCATGATTTCTTGGTCATATTACGGGTATCAAGCTTGGTCGTATTTATTTGGGAGAAGCAAACGTACGGAGTATATTTATAAAGGTTTATTTTGTTTGTTTGTAATTGTTGGTGCGGCATCGAAATTAGAATCGGTTATCAATTTTTCAGATGCAATGATTTTTGCCATGTTGGTTCCGAATATGATTGGTTTATACATTTTGGCCCCTAAAGTAAAAGAAGAGTTAAGTTTGTTTATGAATAAAATCAAAGAAATAAAAGCTTAGGTTTTATTCTTTTTATCGCTGAATGAAAAAGAAGTATCACATTATAACAGGAGCCCCAAGCACCGGAAAATCTTCGGTGGTAAAAGAATTGTTGAACAGAGGTTATGTTTGCCACGATGAAATTGCTCGTCAAGTCATAAAAGAAAACCAAAATAAAGACAACAACTTGCTCCCATGGAAAGATATGTTGGCTTTCAGCGATGAGGTTTTTAGGCGAATGAAAATACTTCTAAAAGAAATTGAACAGCAAGAAACCGAAACCTGTTTTTTAGACAGAAGTATGGTTGACCTAATCGGTTATATGAATTTTGCAGGCAAAGAAGCTCCTTCAAAATACGGTGAAACGGCTCTTCAATCTCCGTATGCCAAAGACGTGTTTTTTATGCCGTTTTGGGAAGCTATTTTTGCCAATGACGCACAACGTTTAGAGTCGATTGAAGAAGCAAAAAATATCGATAAAGCCCTTCGAGCAGCTTACAGCAATTTAGGATATAACCTTATTGAAGTTCCACACGGAAGTATATCCGAAAGAGTGGATTTTATCTTAAACTTTTTACAAAAAAAGAATTGAGTAACGAAACACAAAAAATATTTTTTAAAAAACTATCCCTGTTTTTCGTTGCCGCTCTTTCTTTGCTATTTGCCGGAGTTTTCTCGAATACAACAATAAATTACGCACAATTAAGCCTCCTCTTTGTCAGTAGTTTGTGTGGAGTGTTTATAATTTACAGAGTAAACGATTTAATCGATCATAATCAACAATTAAAATTTAAGACAAAACAGTTTTTGCAATACAAAGAACACGTAATTGTTGCCATAATATTGATACTCACTATTCCTTTAGCCCTAATTTATCTTTCATCTTTTAGCTTTTTTGCGTTAGCTTTAACCGCTATTTTAGGTGTAGGATACTCCGTTACATTATCAATTTTAGGACGTGAGTACAGATTGAAAAACATTTTTCTCCTAAAAAATATATCCATCGGATTAGCTTGGGGAATGCTCATTCTCATAGGAGCAGGAAACATACAAAGCGATTATATTATAGCGTTATTTGGTTTAGCAACATTGCAAGTCTTTATCGGAAGTATGATTCGGGATATACCCGATATAGAAAAAGACAAAAATGAAGGAGTACAAAGTATGCCGGCAGTCATAGGCATACGCAATACGATTTTGGTTATGCACATTACCAATATAAGTTCCGTGTTTTTGCTGTTAATCAATAACGCCCCCCTTTTTAGGTTCGTTCTATTCTCCGTTATGATTTGGCGTTTTTTCAATCTCTTTTTACTATCCCGCAATCCTTATTCCTACCTATGGAGTCAAACCATCAACTTATTGACTTGCACTATTTTTCTTTTGGTAGAACTCTATAACTATTATATCAATTAGAATAATCAGGGCGTTCCCATTACGGCATAAAAAAGTAATTTCGTTGCACTACATAACTTTTTAACGCCGTAATGGTCGGGCTATCACTACTCACTCTTTTTGCCCTCAAAAGGAGG
>JALTUD010000566.1 GCA_027047735.1 Flavobacteriales bacterium
ACCAAAGACAATGTAGCCGAATTGTTGAACGGTCAATTTTCTTTTTCTTTGATGGATGTGGAAGAAACTCCGGAAAACGTTGAAACACCTAAAGTGAATGGGTATGCTATTGAAAACACTTTCCCTCGATTTTTATTTACCTGTGGCATTACTGATAAAGAAAAGGTTTCTCAAGCATTGCAACAGAGAGAAGATATAACTTCTTTGGGGAATTACTATAAATTAAAGGATTCGTATATTGCTGTTTTGGAGAACAAACTTGTGGCTTCTTTGTCTGAGGATTTAATACAGAAATTAGCGAACGGAGAAACTTTACCTGCTTTGGATGTTGATTTTGAAACACCTTTGTATGGTAAACCTATTACAAATGTGGATCAACTTCCTGAACGCTTTAAAAAGGTTTTGATGAGTAATAATGGCGAAAAGGCTCTAAAAGCTTATAATACCATCGAGGATATTTATTTTAAAGCAGATGTTAGGCATTCTGAATTTAAAGTTACGTTGAAGGATAAAAATAAAAATCCTTTAGAAGTGCTTACGAATTTGATTGTGGGTTACGCTACTTCGCTTTAATTTTACTTGCGTTAGGGATAGGAACGGCATCCTTTTGCCCTCCCTCCTTTTGGAGGGCAAAAGATATAGTGGATAGCCCGACCCTCAAAGCAAAAAAGAGCGTTTCCTGTAAGGGTATGCTCTTTTTTGCTTTGAGGGGAACGCCCTAATCTAACTCATCTTTCAGATATTTTGCTGTGTATCCTATTTGTTTTTTAACGATTTGCTCGGGAGTTCCTTTGGCTATGATTTCTCCTCCGTTTTTTCCTCCCTCAAGCCCTACGTCAATGATGTAATCGGCTACCTTGATTATATCTAAATTGTGTTCTATAACCAAGACCGTATTTCCCGCATCGACCAATTGATTGAGTACATCCAAGAGCATCTTAATATCTTGAAAGTGCAGTCCAGTTGAGGGTTCATCTAAAATATAAAAGGTTTTTCCTGTGCTTTTTTTAGCTAATTCGGAGGCTAATTTTATACGCTGTGCTTCTCCTCCGGATAAGGTTGTGGAAGGTTGTCCTAATTTTACATACCCCAAACCAACAGCATTGAGCGTTTTTAATTTTCGATAAATAGA
>JALTUD010000567.1 GCA_027047735.1 Flavobacteriales bacterium
GATTTTCCCGACGAAGTACAGGTCTCAAAAGTGTTTACAGACGAAGAAAAACCGAGTTATTCGCAAAAGAATTATTTACCTTCCAATAAAAAGAATAGCTTAGAAGGTGGAGCTTTCCACGAAAAGAAAGAGAAAAATGCTAAAGTTAATTTGGGAGGTAGTTACAAAAGAATTATTAAAGAGAAGTATAAAAAGCCAAAAAAGCGAAGTGCTAAAAAGAAACGTTAGTAAATAGTAGTTTTAGTCGTTTATTATTGTATATTTATGTTTTAATTTAGTAAAGCTAAGAGTGAAATTGTATCTATCCCCATATAAAGTACTGCTTTTATTTTTTATCCTTTTTTCTTGGGTAAAAAGTAATGCTCAGCAATATACACTATTGTCTTATAGTGTTTCCGAAGGATTGGCACAATCAGAGGTGAAAGATATTGCTCAAGATAATTTGGGATTTCTGTGGCTTGCTACCGGTGGAGGAGGTGTTTCCCGATTTGATGGAACAAACTTTCAAACTTTTAATGAGAACAACGGACTTGGCGGAAATATAGTAACTTCTATAGCTGTTGGAGGAGGTGATACCGTCTATTTTACATCGACTTGGGGACCGGTTTCATACTATTCAAAAGGGAAGATATATCAATTGCCCAACGGGTTGAAAGGAGCACAATTTGTGCTAAGTCATACTGAATCGGGAAAACTTTTTGCTACTAATAACCGTAAAATATACACCTACAATAAAATCGAAAAAGAATGGGAATCGCAAAGGATACCAACCGATCAAGATATTCATGGTATAGGAGAGTACGACAGTTTACATTTCTATTATTTTACCGATAATGAGTTGTTTTTGTACAATGTACAAACTCAAAAAAGTAAGCTGTTTTATTATTCTTCGGATAAAATAACTACGGTTAAGAAATATAAATCATTTGTTTATTTGGCAAAAGAGGGTAAAGGCATTTATACTATACAAGAAGGAAAGGAACAGTCTTATTTATCGAATGATAAATTACCTCAAAATCTTCTTATACAATCGATAGATGTAGATAAATCCGGCAACCTTTGGTTTGCCACAGAAAATAACGGAGCTTATTGTTACAACAAAGCAAAAGGAGTTCTTAAAAATATCTTCG
>JALTUD010000568.1 GCA_027047735.1 Flavobacteriales bacterium
CGAAGAACATTCTGCAACCAAAGGATTTAAAGTCAATTCAAAATAATCGTTTTCACCATCTCCATTAGGTGTAAAGACATTTGGAGGCATGGTAACAAACAAATCATCAAAATTTAAAGTGTTCCCGGATACATAAGCTGTATCCTTACAACCACTTGCATCAGTTGTAATCAATATTGCTGTGTAAGAACCGTCAAAACCAAATTCATGCACCGGATTTTCTTCTTGCGTACTTGTACCATCACTAAAAATCCAAACATTTTCATTAGCAGGCGTAGTATTTGTAAAGGCTACGGTTGTTCCATCACAATTTGCACTCACATCGGTAGAAATGTTAGCGTGCGGAGCACTTAAAACCGTAATCGTTACTTGAGCTTGGTCTTGACATCCCGCTACATCTGTAACACTAACAACATAAGTAGTTGTATTATCAGGTGTCGCAACAGGGTTTGCAGAATTTGGATTATCCAATCCCGATGCAGGTGTCCATGTATAACTATTTCCCGGTGCTCCTGTAACGTCTAGCGTAACGCCATCTCCTTTACAAATTGCAGTATCCGGAATGGTGAAAACTTCAAAGACAGCAACGCGTACTGTGTCCATATTTGTACAACCGTTAGCATCCGTTCCTTCAACTACATAATCCGTGGTAGAATTTGGATAAGCCAACGGATTAGAAATATTGGAAAAATTCAATCCTTGTGTTGGTGTCCAAGTATATGAAACAGCTCCACTTGCTTGCAATTGAGTAGTATCATTTTTACAAATATTAATCAAGTCAACAGGATTAGCTACCACATTCGGTTTTGCGTTGACTACAACAGTAACTTGAGCAACAGAACCACACGAAAGCGTGTCTTTTCCTTCCACCAAATACGTGATTGTACTTGTCGGATAAACAAACGGATTACTGATACTTGTATCTGAAATTGAAACATTAGGCGTCCAAGCATATTCTACTCCTCCCGATGCTGAAATTTGAACCGTATCACCGATACAAATTGCAGTATTTCCACTCGTTGTTATTTGCGGACTTTGCTGAACATTTACCGTAACCGTATCACTGTTTTTACAATTATGATTGTACGTACCCACAACAATATACGTAGTAGTAACAGTTGGATAAGCCAAAGGATTATAAATGGTAGAATCACTTAATGAAATCGATGTACTCCACGTATAAATTGAAGCCCCCACAGCTGTTAATTGCACTGTATCATTGACACAAATTGTTGTATCTTCTCCAGCATAAACATTCGGCAAAGGATAAACTTCTACTTGCATTGTATCGTAGTTCACACATCCATTGGTATCGGTTACTTTTACTGAATAATCGGTAGTTGTAAGAGGCAAAGCATAAGGATTGGCAATAGAATCATCTGACAAAGCATTATCAGGTAACCAAACGTAATCAACACCTCCACTAGCATTTAATTGAAATGAATCTCCATAACAAATAAGGGTATCAACACCGGCATCTGCCTGAGGTAAAGGATTTACCGTTACGATTATCGTATCGGTATTTCTACAACCGTTTACACCTGTACCTTCTACAAAATAGGTTTGTGTTTGTAAAGGAAAGACAAAAGGATTAAAAACCGTCGTATCCGATATATTTTGATTAGGACTCCAAGCATAAACTGTTGCTCCCGAAGCCGTTAATTGAATCGTATCGTTAATACACAACGAAGTATCAGCCCCTGCATACACATTCGGTAACGGGTTTACAATAACTCGAACCGTATCAACACCTGTACACGTATCATTGGATGTGTAAACAATAAAATCTGTTGTCACTGTTGGATAAACAAAAGGATTGGAAACCGTTGAATCTAGTATTACGGCATTTGGAACCCAAGCAAAGCTTGTCCCGTTTACTGCTGTTGGATTTCCTCCTATTTGCACTGTATCCCCAAAACAAATGGTTGTATCCAAACCTGCATCGGTTGGAACATTTAAACTAGCAAAAACCAATACTGTATCTGTATTTTTACACCCGTTTGTATCCGTTACTTCCAATACATAATTTACATCATTGGTAATACCACTAACAACAGGATTAGCAATATTGTTTGCCGACAAAAATGAGGAAGGTGACCAAAGATAACTAATACCACCTGAACCATTCAAAGTTGTACTTCCTCCGGGACAAACCCAAGTATCTTGTCCTGCATTTGCTACCGGAAGGTTGTTGACCACAACTTGAACGGTATCTTTTCCTGAACAACCGTTAGCATCTGCACCACTCACTACAAAACTTTGAGTGGTTTGAGGATAAGCATAAGGATTTGAAATGGTTACATCGGATAAGAAAGGAGAGGTTTCCCACAAATAAGAAGTAGCTCCCGTTGCATTTAATTGCACAGAGTCGCCTTTACAAATGGTATCGTCAGTTCCTGCGTTGATTTGAGGTAAATTAACAGTTACTTGTACCGTATCCCTATTAACACACATACCACCTCCCATATTTACTGTAATCACATAATCGGTTGTAGTAGTTGGGAATACCGTAGGTTGTTCGGTTGAAGCATTTAAAATATTAGTCGCGGGCGTCCACGAAACAGTGTAGGCATTTACAGCGGTTACACTTGCATTTAATTGCACGGAATCACCTATACATATAGTAACATCAGTTCCTGCATTTACCGAAGGTCCTCCCGTTTTGGTTACTTGAATACTTACAGGTGCTGAATTACATCCGTATTGATTAGTTGCAGAAACTGAAACAGTTCCCGTTCCCATGCTTCCCCACAATACTGTAACAGACGAACCATTATTTGCGGTTATCGTTCCTCCCGTAACTGTCCAATTATAAGTCGTATTCGCTATATTTTGTGTTGAATAGGTTTGAGACGAGTTTTCACAAACAATTAAAGGACCAAAAATAGTATCCGGTGGAGAAACAGGATCAACGGTTATTTGAAATACATTATTAGTTGATTTAGGAGGACATCCATTGTCGGTTGCCGATACTTGAAATTGATAAGGTAAACTTTGAGCCTGCCCACAAACCGTTGTCCAACAAAAACTAGTTGAAACGGTATCCAAACCACTGACAGGTGAAATAACTGTTGCAGGAGGATTTACAAAATTGGGATCAAATATTTGTCCATTTACTTCTAATCTTACGCTATCTCCTTCGGGGTCATCATAACCAAAGTTAAAACATAGAGTTTCACCTTCGGTTACGGTATATTGCGTTGCTACCGAACCTAAAACAGGGGAAATACTTGGGGTAGAATTAGGAGAACAATTCAAAACCAACAATTGTAAATCTCTTCTCGTTACGCCGATTAGGTTTCCATTCCTATATTCTTTAATTTCTACTGCAACGACATAATCACCTGTAACAGGCGGATAATATTTTGTAAGACCTGTAGATGCGTTGATTGAAGTGTATCCTCCTGCTCCAAAAGGTAAAGCAGTACTGTAACCTCCCGCATAAGAAACCGTCGGTATTGTCCAACCTAAAGTAGGCTGAGGTGGCATCGGTGCAGGATTATTGATGTTTGCAAAACCATTATATGGAGTTACGAAGCTAAAAACTAACAAATCTCCATCTGCATCGTATGCCGTATTTAGAATAGTAGTAGTATCTCCCGCACATAAAAAAGGCACCGGATCATCGGTGAAAACCGGTGAGCTGTTAGGTAATAAAGGAGAAGGAATATAAGCATGAAATGCCATTGATTCTGAAGGTACTAAGTTGACGATACTTCCGTTTCGACAACAACGTTCATAGTATAGATGATACCCATTGAAACTAACAGGAAGGTCAACGTATCCTTCATAGACTCCTTTGTAAATACAAACATTTGAACCTATGGGACAATTCCCCGGTAAATTCGGATTAACATGATTGGAATCCACTAATTGAACATCTACATTCATAATCCAATTTTTTGCTCCTCCTCCCATTGGATCATTTTGAATGTCTTGTTCGTAAACTCCTATTGCTAGAGTAGGTCCTTCGGGTAAAGGTATTAAAGAAGTAGCATCACAATTAGTATAGGTTGTTAGAATTACTTTATAACGATATAAACTCCCGAACTTACCAATATATTCATATCCTAAATTTCCACCGATTAAATGTGAAGCGTAGACTGAAATACTAAATGTAATTAGTAATATAAATGGTATTATGTGTTTTAACATATTCTGTTTATTTTTTTTAACAAGTTGACTTTTGCGAAGGCTTGCGTTAGGGACTTATCCCTAACACGAGTAAAATAGACGGGATAAAGCGTTTTTTTGATTCCTTATCCGTCTTCATAAAATTTTTCCATAGCGGGTGCTATGCAAAATTTTTATTCATCGTCTAAGAAACCAAAAATTCACTTTCTATCCGCCAATTTCACTCGCGTTAGGGATAGAACGGCGTGTTTGAACTCCTTTTTGCCCTCCTCCTTTTGAGGGC
>JALTUD010000569.1 GCA_027047735.1 Flavobacteriales bacterium
CATGTAGAAGATGAAAGACATAAAACGTTTTTATTTTCTTCTCGCTCTTTTTACACACGTTAGGGATTGTATCCCTAACGTGAAATGAAAGTAAGCACATAAAGCGGTTTTGTCGCCCTCATACTTCTTCATATTTTATTTCCATAGCTGGTGCTATGCAAAGAAAATATTCATCGTCTGAGAACTACAAATTCCACTTTCTTGCACTTATTTCATTCCACGTTAGGGATAGAACGGCGTGTTTGAGCTCTTTTGTTGCTTGCTTGCTGTTTGCAAGCAACAAAAAGCGAGTAGTGATAGCCCGACCTTTCACGTGTAAAAAACATTTAGTGAAACGGTATGTTTTTTATTCGTGAAAGGGAACGCCCAAATTCTTCTAAAAAGGTGCTTCTTCATCGCCATCTAATTCAAAATCGTCTAAATCATCATTCATTTTTGAAGAAATGGTCATAATTCCTGTTTCCTCGTCAAAACTTTCGTTGGGTTTTAGCGTCATTCCGCCCGAAGCGTAATCAAAATCGGTATCAAAAGCATCCAAGTTATCAAATTTGGCATATTTTCCGATAAATTTAAGTCGAACATCCTCTAACGAACCGTTTCGGTGTTTGGCTATGATGATTTCTCCTTGCCCGGCACAAGGGGTTTCATCCGGCCATGTTTCCATTTGATAATACTCCGGACGATAGATAAAACTTACAATATCGGCATCTTGCTCTATGGCACCGGACTCCCTTAAATCGGATAGCATCGGACGTTTATCTCCTCCCCTCGTTTCAACTGAACGGCTCAACTGTGAAAGGGCAATAATCGGCACATCCAATTCTTTGGCTATTTCTTTTATCGAACGTGAAATGGTACTGATTTCTTGCTCTCTGTTTCCTCCGCTTCCGCCGGCAGACATCAATTGCAGATAATCGATAATTACGATACTAATATCGTGTTGTTGTTTTAGTCTTCTACATTTTGCTCTTAACTCAAAAACCGATAATCCCGGTGTGTCGTCAATATAAATGGGTGCTTCGGCTAATTTCTTTGTTTTTTCAAATAGCTTATTGAATTTTTCTTGTGTAAAATTACCTTTTCTTATATCCTCTGCCGGTATTTCTGCTTCTCCGGAAATTAATCGA
>JALTUD010000570.1 GCA_027047735.1 Flavobacteriales bacterium
TGCACCGTTCTCTGTAAACTTTTTTCATCAACACTACACCTCATATATTTACCAATCCCCTCAGCAATAAACAAACTTTGATTATATCCTCTTATTTTTTCCTTCTTAGGATGCAAAGGAACAGGCATCACAACATCTACCGGCATATCAATTTTTCTAATCTCTTTTGCCAACTCTACTCCTAACTCCACTCCCACTTCGGTATTTCCTCTATACTTTAGTTCGTGAATCATACGTTGCACAATACCGCCTTTTGTGTAAACAAAAGACGTAAATGCATGTTCTACGTTAATTCTTCCCCAAAACAATTTAGCTGTCCGGTTGTTTTTATCCTTACATTGATACGTTCGCGGAAGATTAGCCCAACAACGCACACAAATCACGGAATCATCTCCCGGAATTACACTCCCGCAACCTGCACAAACATTGGGGTAAATCAAATGTATAAAAGCTCTAAACAATTCCGTTAATCTTCAACAATTATACTTAATGAACAACCAACCTAAACGAATGCAAATCATCTCCACTCACGATTCTACCGATATACACGCCTTTTTGCAAGTTATGTATATTCAATCGGTTTTCTCCTTTTCTAAGTGGCCGACTCAAGACAAGTTTTCCGTTTACATCTAACAATTTAAACGTTGCATCCTTCGCCACTCGAACCGTAACGAAATCATTTGCAGGATTCGGATAAACAAGCGTATTATCTTCTAAGTTTTCATCTACATTCACAAAACCAACATACACCAAAACAGAATCTTGTGCTTCACAGCCTCCCATTTCTCCGGTCAACATCACCATATAAGCTCCCGCAAAATCAAATTTATGATAAGGGTTAGCTTGTAAAGAACTATAACCATCTCTAAAATCCCAAGAATAAGATGATGCAGTTGACCCTGTACTATAAAAGAAAATAGAATCATGCGTATTGATACTTGTTACATTAGCATCAGCATAGACGGTTGGTGAAGGTTTTACGATTACATCAACATTTTTCTCGTCAGAACATTTTCCTATTTTTCCAATGACCGTATAGGTAGTTACTCCATCTACCTCAATTCTTAACACAGAATCTTGCCACCCGGTACTCCATTCATAGCTATTCGCTCCGGAAGCTACAAGTATTAATGAATCACCCAAACAAGCAAATACAGAAGTTTGACTTACTGACACATTTGGCATTTCATCAACAAAAACAGTTACATCTGCAGTATCTTTACATCCAAATACATCTGTTACAACAACGGTATAAGTTGTTGTAGTTAAAGGCGTAACCATATTTTGCTGAAAGGCAGGAAGATTATGATCCCATTGATATTGAACTCCTGACCCCGCATTATGATTAACCCCCACAATAGCGGAACTACCTTCACAAATGGTATCATCAACAGACGGAACAGCATCTATTCCACCAAAATTTACAATCTCCAACGTGTCGGTTTTGGTACACCCGATATCATCTACTACTTGAACGTAATAGACTCCCTCATTTAAGTTTGTAAAATCTCCACTTGATGTTAGTGTTGTTCCATTGTCAATGCTATATTGATAAGGTGCAACACCTAAATACCCCGAAACGTGTATTTCTCCGTTATCTTGATTACAGACTTCATTTATTTTACTAATTGAGTCGGCTATTCTTTGTGCTCCAATATCGAAGGGAAAAGAATCTTGACACCCATGAACATCTGTTATACTTAATGTATAAGAACCTTCGGCTAAGGTATTATCTAAAAATGTAGTACCCGTTACGGTTGTTGTCCCTCCATCTAATGAAAAATCATAAGTATCCGTACCGGAGAAAGCAACATCTACCTCTCCGCTTCCACCTCCGTTACAAGGAACAGGCAAAGTAGTAATAACCGGTTGAATTGGAGGAAAATCTTCAATTAAGACAGTTGTATCTATTGTACAACCTGCAGCATCTTTTATTATAACATCAAATGTACCGGATGAAATGTTCCCGATATGATTCATCGAATTAAAATGGGCTCCTCCGTCAAAACTATATACATAATCTCCAGCTCCTAACGTCCCCTCTATTGTTATTGATCCGTTACTAGCTCCCCCGCAGCTATTTTCGATAGTTAAACTAGCTAATTCTAACGGAAAAGGAACGGTATCTCTTGAAGATGCAATACAGCCTGACACATCACGAACAATAACATCATAATACCCACCAGCTAAACCGGTATAAACGGTTGTTGATGAAAAAGTTGTTCCATTATCTATACTATATTCGTAAGGTGCGGTTCCCCCACTTGGCAACATTTCAAATCTACCCGGTGTTGAAGTACAGTTTTCTACTGTATTAATTACATATAAAGAAAGTGCTTCGGGCACATGTACGGTTGTCTGACTCCAACATCCATTAACATCTATAACTAATATATCATAGTTACCCCCAGCTACATTGGTGAAAATAGAATCGGGAGAAGAGGTTTGTCCGTTGTCTATACTATATGTATAAGGAGCGGTTCCTCCTGACGGTATTAATGTTATTTTTCCGTTTGTTCCGCTACAATCTAAAGCTTCTCCAACAGCTGAAACCGAACATTGTCCGTATCCGTTTATTGCTAACACACTAAACAAAAGAATCAACCAATTTTTCCCGAATTTTCTTGGGGTTATGTGCGAGGGTGCGTTAGGGATAGAACGGCATGTTTGAACTCCTTTTTCTCTCTCGCTGTTCGAGAGAAAAAGAGTGAGTAGTGATAGCCCGACCCTATTTTTTGAAAACAATGTTTCGCGTGAGCGATATGTTGTTTTTGAAAAATAGGGGAACGCCCAAATAATTATGTTCCTATATATTTCTTCTATCTTTTCTATGGTCTTATTTTTTTTCATCGGCTATCTTATTACGGTTACGTGTCCTCTGAACTCTCTTTCTTCGCCAAAGAAATCTACACATTTTATTCTATAAATATATACATCTTCTTGTACATCTTGCCCTTTATATGTTCCATTCCATGGCTTAAAAGCATCGGTGAAATAAATCAAACTTCCCCATCTGTCAAAAATATAAAACTCTAATCCTTCTTCTTCTATCCCGTAGCTTTTGAAGAAAAACTCATCATTTTCTCCATCTCCGTTGGGCGTAAAGGCATTAGGGGTGAAAATACTGATGAACGGATCAATTCTAACGTTTTTGTAAATAGTATCAAAACAAGCATGGTTCGTTTCTACGATTAACTGAACGATATAAGTTCCTGTGTCGGCATAATTATGAGTTGGGTCAAAATCGATACTATGTTCCTCGTCTCCAAAATTCCACGCGTAATACTCTGCTCCAGTAGAATTGTTTATAAACTCTATTTCAGACAGATACATATTGGTGGTATTCGGTGCCGGTTCAAACGCTGCTACCGGATTATGTCTTGACCAAATATAATCTTCAACATACAATGTATCGGAACACCCTAAATCGTTGACGGTTATCAACCCTATATTATATGAAGAATCAACGGTGTAGCTATTATTAACATAGCATTTTGAAGGGTTTTGAATAAGTGACGAATCTCCTCCGCCTAAATCCCATTGCCACGAAATAATGGACGCAGAATTAGGCTGTGAATAATCGAAAAAATTAATACAGGTTGGCGAACAAGATTCGGTTATATCCGACACAAATAAATTGGTGGGTTTCGCCAAAACGGTGATTGGTCTAACCAACGTATCAAAACATCCGTAATTCGTTTCTACTATCATTTTAACATTGTAAACACCATGTTCTATGTAGTAATGGTGAGGGTTGGGAACGGTATCTACCGCTTCTTGATTTTCGCCAAAGTACCATTGCCATTTAATTACAGAAGAATTTCCACTTACACTCGATAAATTTATAAATTCTGTTGGTGGTTCATTCTCACAAATCGTTGTGTTGGAAAAAGAGGCAACCGGTATCGGATACACCTCAACACTGATTGAAGTATCGTCAACACAACCTTCATTAGAGACGGTTATATAACTAATGTTATAAATTCCTTCTGTTGCGTATTTGTGTTTAGGGCTTTGTTCATATGCCGTTGGTGAACCATCGCCGTAATTTATATAATAGGCAGCTATGTTACTAGGTAAATTAATTTGTGTTGAATCAACAAATTGAACGGAATCATATAAACATTCATTTTTGGTCAGTAAAACCGCCCACGGAACAGGATGAGCAGTAACTGTATGTTCTATACTGTCTTGACATCCATCTGAGGTTGTTACTAACAGCTTAACCGTATGTTGTCCATCGTGTTCATATTTATATTTCGGATTTTGTAATGTACTAACACTTCCGTTTTCACCCATTGACCAATTCCATTGGTCGATTGTCCCGTAATTCGTTAAGGATTGATCTTGAAAAGGAATGGAGTCGTAGAGACATTTATTTTCCCAAGTAAATTCGGCGG
>JALTUD010000571.1 GCA_027047735.1 Flavobacteriales bacterium
AAGAAGGATAAGGAAAATAAAAACGCTTTATGCTTTCTATTTTATTCATGTTAGGGATACAATCCCTAACGCGGGACAAGTGAGTGCAAAGAAAACGGAGTTTAGTTTTCTTAGACAATGAAAAATTCTTTTGCATAGCACCAGCTTTAGAAATCGATTGAAAGTTATATCACTTGAATAGTAAAATGATATTACCTTTGCAAATCAAAACCATTTTATGAAAAAAATATTTTACCTAAGCACCTGCGACACCAACCGTAGAATCATGAAAGAAATTGGTGTTGACGATAGTTGGGAACGACAAGAAATAAAAACCAATCCCATAACCGAACAACAATTGGAACAACTAAAAGAAAAAGCAGGAAGCTACGAAAACCTGTTTAGTAAAAGAGCTATCAAATACAGAACACTCGGACTAAAAGAAAAAAATCTAACCGAAAAGGATTACAAAAAATACCTACTTGAAGATTATACCTTTTTAAAACGTCCCGTTGTTTTATTAGATGATGAAATTTTCATTGGAAATTCCAAAAAAACAATCGAAGCCATAAAAGAAAAATTAGGAATTTCATAACGATGCAAAAGAACGTAAAAGCTCACTTGGCATTATTTTCCGTAAACCTAATCTACGCATTAAGTTACGGTTTTTCAAAAGATGTGATGGCTGATTACCTGCCATCTTTTACTTTTATTTTGTTTCGTGTTTTGGGAGCAACCTTACTATTTTGGTTGCTTTTTTTTAAAACAGAAACCATCGCAAAACAAGATTATTTTAAATTCGCCATTGCGGGATTGTTCGGTGTTGCCGCCAACCAATTGATGTTTTTTGAAGGGTTACACCATACCTCAACCATCAATGCTTCAATCATAATGGTCAGCACTCCTATTTTAGTGTTGGTATTCTCTGCTATTTTATTAAAAGAACGTATCTCTGCCAAAAAAATAGCAGGAATTTTTATTGGATTAGCGGGTGCGGTTTCGTTAATAGCTTTTAAAAATCAATCATCATCAGAGGAGGCAACCTTTTATGGTGATTTCTTAATTTTTATGAATGCAAGTTCCTATGCTCTCTATCTTGTTTTGGTAAAACCTTTGATGCAAAAATATTCTCCGTTTACGGTTATCAAATGGGTCTTTACTTTCGGGTTACTCTATGTAATTCCTTTTGGATTATCACAAATCGGACAAGCTGATTTTTCTATGCCGTTGCCTGTTGTACTTAAAGTCTTATTCATTGTGGTATTTACTACTTTCCTGACGTATTTATTAACAATGTATGCTTTGGATAAAGTGATGCCCACTACCGTAAGTGCTTATGTTTATTTACAGCCTGTTTTAACAACGATTTTCGCTGTGGTTTTAGGATACGGAAAACCTTCCTTTATTCAATTTTTAAGTGCTTTAGCTATATTTTCAGGTGTTTATTTAGTTAGTTTTTCATCTGCTAAGAAACCCAATACCATTTAAACATTCGGTAGTATCCCTTTTTGTGTATATAGATTAGTTACTTATAGCTTAACACTAAACAACTTCTCATCACTGCCGTAGGCGTTATCCCCCCCCAAAAAAAAGGAAAGCTACCGATAAAAGAAACGAGAAGGAGGAACGACTCAAAGTGTTGTGAATACAACTTTTCCTGTGGGGGGGGAGATATTCCTTTTATTTGTTTTATGGTGTGACAGTCTTTTCTGTTTAATTGTATGTATGTCAGTGGTTTCCCTTATAAGGGACGGCTTTTTCTATTTTGGGTGTGGGTAGAGCACGGTTATTCCATTCTATCTGTAGTTGTTCTACTTCAGAATTTAATCGAATTTGCATAGTATCAATTAATTCATTAACATCCTTTTCACCATAATAAGGTATTTGATTCTTTTTACTAAGTGATTTTAGATAAACTTTATTATTCTTTTTTAACTCTTTTAAAGTTACTTTAACGGGATAATGATTTGCATATTTAATAATCAAAAAACTTATTTCATCTGGTTTGTAAGTTATATTAAACTCCCCCTCTATATTAAAACAAGTATCGATGACTTCCTTATCTTTTCTAAAAATTAGCACTTCTCCAAACATTAGTGAAGTTTTGGTGTCATAATCTAATAATTTGATTGTTATATCATTTTGACTTCTAATACCATTAATAGAACTTAAGCTCAAATATACCAATATAAAGAATAATATTTTCACTACTTAACTTCTTTATCTATTTTCACAAGTTTACCAAATGATGATTCTCCTTCTAACATTTTAGATAAGTCTTCAGGTACTAACCTAATATATTTATTATCGTTTGAGGTGACACCGGGATTTGTTCCGCCAAAACCTCCTGCATGATCGAATTTTTGCGGATTAATCTTTGCTCACCTAGACCTCTTCTACCTAAAAAATGACCAAGTCATGTACAAATTCCTCATCACCATTGTTTCCCGAAAGTTTATTTACTATATCTTTTCTAATACGTATAGAATTAAAATCACCTCTTCCTTCTACCTGATTTTTATAACTTGGAACAATTTTGCTTATTTCCCCTAAAGCAGGTTTGTGATTTTTTAGTATTTCAAATTTTAAACAGCACATTCGTAGGCTAATTTAATAAAAAAAACTAGTTCAAACAATCGGATTTACTGTTTTTTGATTTCTAACCTCGCAAAAAGCAAAGCTACCGATGAAATAAACGAGAGGGAGAAACGACTGAAAGTGTAGTGAATACAACTTTTCCTGTGGGGCTCTCTGTGAAGGAAGCTATTTTAATGGTTTATGTGTGATATTATCAATTTTTTCCCAAATTCCAACAGTTTTTAAATCTTTAACTTTGCTTAAACTTAACCCATGATAGTTAAAATCATTCTTTACTGGCAACTTTAAATAAAAAATACTATCTATCTGCATTTCTTTACCATGAAAGCGTATTGGGATAAACTCATTTAGTTTTTTATCTAAACAATAAGCCTCAACTATTGTATCTTTAGAAATGTTTTCAGTTATTAAATAGATAAAAGTGTTATTTGCGTTATTTATCTTATTTTTTTTTGAGGGAGTAAACTCAAATACAGAAAGTAATTTTCTATCTTTCTCCCACACTCCCACACTTGTAAAAAGTTGAAACATATAATTAGTAGTCTCAGAATTATATTTAATCATTTCAATACTGTATTTCTCCAAGAATTTTTTTTGTGATAAAAATTCTTTGTCATGCCTTAAACATGAATTCAAAAAAAAGAAAATTATAAAAATTAAATTACAATAAATAAGCGTTTTCATCTTAATTCTTGATGTGTTTGATTATTAATAAGTACTCCCAAATGATTAAAGCCTCCAGAACGTCTAGCATTTTGATATGGAGAAGTATCTCCATTATAAATCTTGATTAAGACAGAATCTTTTGAATCTAGTTTATATTTATCAAAATACTCAATTAATTTAGTTGAAGTCTTATTGTTTAATACAGGTTTATTCACCTCTACTCTTGTTGACTCTAAAACATCCTTAATATTCCCACCAGTTTCTAAAGTTACTCCCATAATTTTGAATAACAGATTAACGTTATTAGTCAATTTGTCAGTAGGTAAATATTTACTCAACGAGAAACCTTTTCTATATTCTCCACCCGGAATTGGCAACTCTCCCAATTCTACTGCTTCTTCATTGTCAAACCCAAGCCCCATGTCTTTCACTTCATCATCCTTCACTATTCCATTAAACCCATATCGATAACCTTCCACACTTCCCTTTCTTCCCCCATAGCCATACCAAAGGGGTAATAGTCAGAGTTATCCAATACAATAAATAGAATATATTCAAACTCTATTTATTTGCTTGTAAATATAACAAATTATACTTTAAATCAAAAATATTTTTATCACTAATTGATAGAACCATCGACTAAAGAAACTAAAATTCACTTTCTATGCACTTATTTCATTCCACGTTAGGGATTGTATCCCTAACGTGAATAAAATAGAAAGCATAAAGCGTTTTTATTTTCCTTATCCTTCTTCAAAATTATTTTCCATAGCTGGGGCTATGCAAAAGAATTTTTCATCGTCTAAGAAAACTAAAATTCACTTTCTTGCTTCCAATTTTATCCACGTTAGGGATAGAACGGCGTGTTTGAACTCCTTTTGGTTTGTTGCATATATGCAAACCAAAAGAGTGAGTAGTGATAGCCCGACCCTTTTTTGCAAAACAAACGTTTCGCGTGAGCGATATGTTTGTTTTGCAAAAAAGGGGAACGCCCTAATACAAAAACCACAGTGAAAACAGAAAAATCATCGTTCCTACGAACATAATTATCAGCGTGTAGGGTAATATTTCTTTTGCTTTTAATTGAGTAATACCAAGGAGCGGAAGTGCCCAAAAGGGTTGTAACATATTGGTGAGTTGGTCGCC
>JALTUD010000572.1 GCA_027047735.1 Flavobacteriales bacterium
GTTAGGGATAGAACGGCTTGTTTGAGCTCTTTTTTGCTTGCTTGCTGTTTGCAAGCAAAAAAAGCGAGTAGTGATAGCCCGACCATTACAGCGTTAAAAAGTTGCGTAGTAAAACGAAGCTACTTTTTTATGCTGTAATGGGAACGCCCTAACTTTCCATCACTTTTTTATATACGTTCATTAATTGTTGACTTAGCAATTCGGGGTTAAATTTTTGTACATACTTAAAGCCTTCTTCTTTCATCTTGTTTTTTAACGCTTTGTTATTTAGTACCTCATCAACTGTATTGGCTAATTCTTGAAAGTTATTGGGGTCAACGTATTTACTATACTGCCCACCTGCTTCGGGAAAGCATCCTCCTTTGGTGGTTACTACGGGAGTTTTTGAGTATAGTGCTTCTATAATCGGAATACCAAAACCTTCAAATATTGAGGGATAAACAAAGACTTCTGCCATTTGATATATCGCCGGTAATTCATCTATACTTACGTTTTCTAAGAAAAGCACTTGGCTTTCGGACAGTTTTAATTTCTGCATCTGCACTTTGATAAAATTGATGTATTTGGTCTTTTTCCCTACTACGACCAACGGAATTTTGTTTTTCATTAGTGGCAAAGCTTGAACTAGAGCATTGAGGTTTTTGCGTGTTTCTATCGTACCTACGTTTAGTATATATTGCTTGGGTAAGTTGTATTTTGTTCGTACTTTTTCCTTTTCTTCTTTACTGTACTGATGCTTGAAATTTTGATGACAGGTCTGATACACAACCTCTATCTTGGAAGATGGAATTTGATAGAAATCTACAATATCTTGTTTGGTCTGTTCGCTTATTGCTATGATTTTATCGGATTGTTGTGCGGCATATTTGAATTTTATATCATAAATCGTTCTGTCTATCGCATTGTAGGTCGAGGGAAATCGTTTAAAAATTAAATCGTGAATGGTTACAATGTATTTAACGGCATTGCTTTTTCGCTTGGGTATTTCGTTGCTTAATCCGTGAAAAACATCTATTTTATCATTCAATAGTACCTTTTCTAAATCCAACGTTCTCCAAATCCCTTTAAAACGCTTGTGATAAGGGCTATTCGGAGAGTGAAGGTGTACATTTTTGTATAAATTCACAAAATCAAACCTTGGGTTTTCTGTTATTTTTGGAGCGTATAAATGATACTCGTTTTCGGGGAAAAACGTTAGAAGATTGCGTATTAAATCTCTGCTGTAATTCCCCAATCCCGTGTAGTTTTGATAGGCTCGTTTGGCATCAAATCCGATTTTCATTTTATTGGTATTTTCTTCTGAACCCTACGGCTTTTGTCTTGGTTGATAGCATAAATTGATAATCTTCTTCTCCTTTTTTACCTTTAAATTTGGTTTTATCTTTCTTGGTTTCCTCAATTGCCGTATTAAAATCTGCGTTGGTAGAGTAAGCCTGCATCAATCCTCGTTTGTAATTAAAGTAATAGTAATTGTTTTCATCCAATTGCAAATAAATACTGATTTCATCTCCTGTTTTTCTTTTCTTGATAACAACCTTTCCTTCTACTTGTCTAAAGACTTGTTTCTTGTATAAATTGGCAATTCCGATTTTGCCGTAACTAATGTAAGCTTTTTGAGAATCATCCCACGTAAAATTAACATCACTTAGGAACATGGTAACATTCAGCTCGTTGGGCATTTTTTTGATTTTACCATGGATACTCAAATCCGAAATTGCCTTATCGGATTTAGCAAGACCTACTAATTCTCTCAGTGCTTGTTCATATACCGATTTACCAAAATCAACAGGTTCTATTTCAGGATATTCAACAATGTGTTTTGCCATTTTAGCCATCGCATCCTCATTGAACGGAAAGTTAAAAGCTATGGATGATTTAATATCAATTTTTCCGGTGCTTGGTTGGAAGTTAATATTTCCGATAGGAGTCAACCTAAACTGATGTAAATTTGTACCGAAACTAAATTGACCGCTTCCATCCATTTCGCAACTTTCGGTATTTAGGGATACAAAATTTCCCGGTAAACTTCTTTCATTTAACTTATCTAAATTAGAGACTTGGTACTCTTTTGTACTTTCATCATATTTTAAGAATCCACGAGCCGTTATAATATCGGGGTGTTCTTTTTTTGATTTTTTAGATAAGAAAGTAGAGTAAATACCTATCGAATCGGTGTTCATCACCAATCCTATACCAATACTATTTCCTTTACTATCCGTTAATTCTTCAGGTATTGGAATCATAACGTTTTCCGGATCAATAGGAGCCTCAAAACTCATCCAGTTTTTCTCAATATTACACTCGTGAATGATTCTTGTTTCCCCTTTAAAATCCAATGTTTTGAGTGAGGCTCTCATAGCGACCTCTCCATTAAATTCAAAATAAGGACTTAGGAAGAATTTAACCTTATCCGAAATTTCTCCTTTTCCGGTAGTTTGATAAGTGGTATCAGGCTCTATCTTATCCATAAATATTTTCTGAACCTTTTTGCTTATATCAATATAATTATAATAACCAGATGCTTTATAAGATTTTCTGGCTTTAATGGTTACTTCAGCTTCGGTTATATTATGGTACTTCGTTACAAAATTGGCTAATATCTTCGCATTTTTCAATACTTCCATTTTAGCTTTTTTACGAATCACTACCCTACCACTATCAGGAGTTATTCGGGCATCTGCCACGGTAATATAATCAATATCGGAACATACCAATTTCTTTTTCTTTATATCATAAATCGCCTTAGTTGACGCAAAGTTCAATGAATCTTGGTCGGGATTAGTGGAATAAAAGTTTGACTCGGTTAAATCTAAATCACTATCAATTGAAATATTGGATTTCTTTTTCTTCTCTAATTCTATTCCGTCTTCATCCATCAGCCAAATAAACTTATCCATGTAACATAAGTATTGACATTCCGGAAATTCAATATTGGAATTGCCGGAGTTGGAACTAAACTCTGCTCTTCGAGCATCAAAATCAACATGTCCCTTTACATTTTCGGTTTTAATTGCCAATTCACCTTCTAACTCCGAACGGATTTTAAACGCAGAAGTATCGGCATCTATTACACGTTGTTTATATCGATAGTTATAAGAGAACATTACCCCGTTTCCAAAATACATAAAACCATTTCCCGTCATTCCTTCGGGACGTAAGGCTAAACGACCTTCTAAAGTAGCTTCTCCATCTTTTAAAAATTCCAAATCTTTTTCTTTACTATAGGCATACAACACCTTACTTTTAGGGATGTAAGTTACACCGCAATCCTCTCCATGTACCAATGGCACTTCGGGGTTAGAGGCTTGTTGTTTATTATCGTAGGTTTGAGCAATTGCCGTCAGTGAATCCGGTAAAAATGTTATTTCATTTGAAACTGCATGAGAAGTTAAGAAATCAATTTCACCACTCCCCTGCAATCCTTTGTTGCTCAAACTAATTTCATTATCATAATTTGCTTTATCGCCATAGATTCCATATCCCCCTTTCGGTGTTTTTCTTACAAATCCTAATGAATAATCGGGTTGCACCCTTAATGTTTCCTCAAATTTAGGGAATATTCCGGCAGAAATAAATTCTCCGTCAAAACCTAAAGCATTCGTTGTAAAATCGTCTAAACTATCCATTGAGAAAGGCTCTAAAATAAACTTAAAATCATCTCGTTTATACGCTCCTTTTTGAATACTTCTTTTATCATAATACACATAGGTTTTCTTAGTACAATTTACTTTAGGGAAATCGGTAATTGATGTATCTATCCCCGATTTATTAGAAGGGTCATCAATAAGAATTTCACCACGAACTCCCTCAATGGTAGATAGCAAACGAATTTGCTTAGAAGGGTTTCTCTCGTCTTGTACTCTTATACGCATTGAATCACATTCCAATAAATCAATACGGAAATCATCATAAAAGAATTTAAATTGTACACCAAAATATTCCGTTCTTCCAGCATTCACTATACCGCTAAATTCCATATCTCTATTTTTACGCACCAATATAGTTTTATCATCAGGATAACCACGCGTAAATTGAGCTTGGCTCAAAGGAAATTTTTTAACCCCCCTTATTTTCAACTCATTAGAAGTTAAATTTAAAGTAGCGTTAACCTTTGAATTAGATTGAATAACAATCGCGTCATAATCTTCTTTTTTCTTTCTTGCATTAATGTAGTGATAAAGTTTTTGTTTCACATAAACTTTTTCTCTATCTTTATCATACGTTATAAACCCCATCGTTGTCAGTACAAACAATGTTGGTTCAAGCCCTGCTTTTGTCTTTCCCATAGAGGTAGCCAAACCTGCCAAATCCAATTCATCGGAAGCAACCTGATGTGCATAAGCTTTTATTCTAATCAACGGGTTAACTCCTCCTCCGGCTCCTA
>JALTUD010000573.1 GCA_027047735.1 Flavobacteriales bacterium
CCTACGCTTTTGAGATGTTTCTTTCTGAGTTTGTTTCGCTTTTTATTTATTTTTTCTTCTATTTCCAAGGCTTCATCAAGGGTTACTTTTTTGTAGTCGGATTTAAGGTTTTTATTCATAATCTTGAATGCATCTTCTGTTAAATCAAGCATATCATTTAAGCCTTTTCTTTGTTCAGGCAGAAACCAAACTTTGTCTTTTTGCTTTCTTTCCAATGTTTTTCCCATTTGATAAAACACATCTCCAATACGCTCCAAATCTGTAACGATGTTAAGCATACTTCTTAGTTGCAATGAGGCGTCTTCACTCATTTCCTGACGAGAAACTTTACCCAAATAGTCGGAAATTTCTATTTCAACTTTATCGGTAATCTCTTCGTATTTCTCTAACTTTTTAAACATTTTTTTCTTTTTCTTCTCATCGGCGGTATTGATTGCCGTACGAAGAAAACCATTCATTCTGGAAGTAATATCTCCAAATTTTGCCACCTCTTTTTTAGCTTCTAAAATTGAGATTTCAGGCGTTAACATTACATTATTCCCAATGTACTCCAAGTGAAATTCTTCATCGTCCTCACTTTTTGACGGAGTGAATTTAATAACAACCTTCTCTATATAATTCACAAACCAAACTAATATAAATGTATTGATAATATTAAACAAGGTGTGAAACAAGGCTAAAGTATATTGTGCCTCTTGTGCTTTTGTTTGGATACCTAAATCCATTTTTTCTATTAACCCTTGTACAAAATGCACAAAGGGAAAGAAAACAATCAGCATCCATATCACACCAAAAATATTGAACAATAAGTGTGCTCTTGCCGCTCTTTTGGAATGTACATTCCCAATCATTGCTGCCAAATTTGCCGTAATTGTAGTTCCGATATTTTCTCCCAATACGATAGCCGCAGCAAATTCCAAAGGTAATCCCTCACCTACAAATATTAAGGTTAATGCCATTGCTGCACTTGAGGATTGAACGATAACCGTTAATAGTGTTCCGATAAGTACAAAAAGCAGAACAGCTCCATAACCACCGGTTCCAAGACCGGTAATAAAATCAATAAAATCTTGATTTTGTTCCAAATGCAATGTTTTCACTTCTCCTTTCAAGGCAGATAAGCCCATAAACAACAAAGCAAAACCAATAAGAAATTCACCTAAAGATTTAAGTTGGTCTTTACTTACAAAAAGAAGAGGAACTCCAATCGCTAATATCGGCAACGAATAGGCAGCAAGGCTAAATTTTGAAAAGCCCAATAAGACCAACAACCAAGCCGTCATGGTTGTTCCAATATTCGCTCCCATAATTACTCCTATGGCTTGTCGAAGCGACAGCAATCCGGCATTAACAAAACTCACAATCATCACGGTTGTAGCCGAAGAAGATTGTATGATAGAAGTGGTAACAAATCCGGTAAGAATCCCCGATAATCTGTTGGATGTAATTGCTTTTAGAATAACCCTCAGCTTATCTCCTGCAGCTTTTTGAATTCCTTCACTCATCACTTTCATCCCATAGATGAAAAACCCCAATGCTCCGATTATGGACAAAATACTATATAACCCCATCTGTTTAATTTTACTAAAAAGTCAACTACTTTTCTATTTCAAGCAAAGATATAAGACAGAATGAAGTCTTATTTTGAATGTATATTAAGTAATTGTTAATTTCTTACTTCGATTATGAAATATTTATAAAAAAACACGCTATTGAGAATAACGTGTTTCACTATAATCCTTAAATCTAACTTTCCATTTCCATTCCTACTTCATTTTGTTCTTTCAGTGTCCAATTATCGGTTGAAGTTGTTTCCAGCCAAATCCTTCCACTCTTTCTAAATACTTGTACATGTATTCCGAACTTATCTTCAAAAGCCTGTTCCAATTCGCCTGCCTTTGTGGTAGGGTGAATAATCAAGTCGCCCTCATTATGCTTCGTTCTGATTTCTCCAATCGTCTTATCCCCCTTAATCAAATCTTCTTTTACCGAAGCCTCTTTTTCTCCATGGGGTTTATTAAAAAATTCTAATTTCAAATAGGGATATACCCTCGAAAATTTCTCTTTTATTTCTTTAGTTGTACTGCTATCATTAATATGTATTTTCATAATGTTGTATGATTTAAAATTCACTATAAAGATAAGACAAAATATAGTGCCGAACCAGCTAAAAAAGTCAGAAGAATAAATGATTTATAGCAGTTAGATGATTAGGGCGTTCCCATTACGGCATAAAAAAGCAGTTTCGTTGCACTACACTACTTTTTAACGCCGTAATGGTCGGGCTATCCACTATATCTTTTGCCCTCCAAAAGGAGGGAGGGCAAAAGGATGCCGTTTCTATCCCTAACGCGGAACAGATGAGCGTAAAGAAAACGGAGTTTATTTTTCTTAGACGATGAAAAATTCTTTTGCATAGCCCCAGCTATGGAAAATAATTTTGAAGAAGTATAAGGAAAATAAAGCCGTTTTATTGTGCTCAGATGTTTCGTGTTAGGGATACGATCCCTAACGCGGAATGAAATAAATGCAAGAAAGTGGATTTTAGTTTCTTTATACAAAATAAGGTGTACAAAATCCATTGTACACCTTATTTGATATCAAATTATGCATAAAGTATTATGCTTTCAGAACTTAACTATTTGCGAACAAAAACTTTTGCTATCTTACTGAAATCGTCATTAAAAACGCGTATTAAATAATAACCTTCAGCCATATTGTTCAATTTTAAATTATAGTTAGAAGAAGAGTTGAATGAATCAGAAACAATTTGTTGCCCCAGCGTATTAGAGACAACTAAATTCACCTTTTTGTTTTCTATATTATCCAAAGAAACGGTAAAGGTATTTTTATCCATTTGATTAATATTTAATCCAATAGAACTTTCATTTTCCGCAACACTTGAAAAGGCGACAACATTTATTTTGTAATCTTCAGTTTCACCGTAACTCGAACTAGGGCTATCACAGCCATTGCTTCCCGGAGCCGCTTGCCAATTCGTCTGTATTCTTAGAATATGTTCACCGAGTGGAGCATTAGCGTCAACAGAAAAAAGAGTATCAAATTGACTTGTGCCAAACTGAAAATCGGTAAGAACTCTTTCGTTCGGTTCAAAATTAAAGTTATCATTAAAATCCACCCAAATTGTTCCGTGTTGTTCACTATATCCGGATTGAACAGTCAAAGGATAATTCGCTGTTCTCTCAATTTGAGTTGACATAGACATATAATCAGCATATCCATTAGCAGAGCAAGAAGAAGAATTATTGATTGTGTTTAAATGAAATAATACTAATCCGTCGCCAAAAGAACAATCACTAACAGGATGACACATTTCGTGGTTTATAGTAGTTGAACTAGTGTCGTTGCTAAGGTTGGCATCTCCGGTTAAGGAAGTATATGCTATCATATTATAAACTCCCAAAACATTAAGGTTTGCCGTTGTGGAAAAAGTCATTGAAGCAGTAGCTCCCGAAGCTAAAGTCCCCGAATAACTTTCGGTAACCGCAGGATTGTTATTTATCTGATACGAAACAGGGAAATTTGATTGAGCTTGTGCTCCAAAATTTGTAACAGAAACGACAACAGTCTCGTTAGCCCCTAACGAAGATGAACTTGTTGGAGCTGTAATAGCTGTTACACCAACATCGGCAGATTGCAAATGGTTAACAGCGTAGATAACAGTATCATTTACACGAGCTTGGTCAATGGATAAATCTGTATATGCTTTTATCGAGTAAGTCCCAACATTCGATAAATCAGCTGGTGTTGTAAATGTATAAGAAGCGTTTCCTCCTGAAATTATTATCCCGGAGTAAGTTTCTACCACCGGGGCTCCCCCGTCAATTTGATAGGCAACCGGAAAATTAGCCTGATTATTCAAGCCAAAGTTTCTAATATTTACCGTAATATTTTCGCTATTTGATAGTGCTCCATCAACAGGACTGGTAACTGCGGTTACGCCTAAGTCGTCATTAAAATTACTAGCGATTTTAAAAGAGGTAATTCTGGTTTTCCATTCACCGTTTGCTATATACTCGCCGGTAAACCAAAAAGTAGCGTCATCTAACGGATCTAAAGTCATTTGAGCATAATCACCAAATCGGTTAATCCCGGTTTGTACGTCATTCCCGTTAATGATGGTTTCTTCAGCCAAAGTCATCTGACCTAGAGGATCGGAAGCATATCTACCCGTATATCTTAAAGAAGGGTAAGTTGAACTTCCTGAAACAGAATAAGCCAAACCGATGTTCCCTTGGTTATCCATTGCAATACTCCCCATCCAACGGTTTTGATTGTCGGGGCTAAATGTTCCCTCTTGATACAACGTCCAATTTGCCGAACCGTTGTTTTTTCTTAATTCATACCATCTAATCCC
>JALTUD010000574.1 GCA_027047735.1 Flavobacteriales bacterium
CAGAATGAGAAAAATGATTGCGACCCACATGGTAGATTCTGTTCAAACATCTCCACACGTTACATCTTTCGTGGAGGCAGATGTTACTAATATCGTAATGTGGAGAAATAAACATAAAGATGAGTTCTTTAAAAGAGAAGGTGAAAAACTTACGTTTACGCCTATTTTTATGGAAGCTGTTATCAAAGCCTTAAAAGATTTCCCTTTAGTAAACTCTTCTCTTGATGGGGATAATGTTATTATAAGAAAAGACATTAATTTAGGTATGGCGACAGCACTTCCAAGTGGGAATCTAATTGTGCCGGTTATTCATAATGCTGACCAATTTAACCTAACAGGTTTGGCTAAACAAGTAAATAAATTAGCCAATCACGCTAGGAATAATAAACTAACTCCTGATGAAATTCAAGGAGGAACTTATACTGTAACTAATGTCGGTACGTTTGGAAATGTAATGGGAACGCCTATTATTAATCAACCTCAAAGTGCTATTTTAGCCCTGGGTGCAATTCGCAAAAAACCGGCTGTAATCGAAACGCCTCAAGGCGACACCATTGGGATAAGGCATATGATGTTCTTGTCACATTCTTATGATCATCGAATAGTCGATGGGGCGTTGGGCGGAAGTTTCGTCAAGCGTGTAGCCGATTATTTAGAGCAATTTGATATGAATAGGGAATTATAATTGAATATACTAAGAATGTAATAAAAACAGCTATCTAAATGGGTAGCTGTTTTTGCTCTTTATATAGGGCTGTATATTTATTCTGAAAAGTATCCTGATTTTAACGAAAAATAACACTATAAAAATAAAATAAAGTAACGTTTACAACAATTAACTGTTGATAATACATTTATTAACCTCTTGTAGTAGAAGAATCAATTTCTAAATTTGAAACTGATTTGGTTTCGTAACGGTTTTTTGATTCAAAAACTACTACAAGACAAAAACAAAACATAATGAAAAATTACATTTTAATCATTTTGACAGCGTTAACAACATTGTTAGCCACTAGCCCCAATCTGGTCGCTCAAGATTTTGATCCTGCGAAACTCGAGAAGTCGCTAAAAACAGCTTCGTTTAAAGATAAATTTGAAACAGCTAGTCGATTAATGTCTGAGAATCTGTACGTGTATGCAGCAAAAATTTGGGAAAATATAATTGAAAAGGGTGAGGCGAATGGAAATGTTTATTATAAAGCCGGTTTGTGTTATTTAAATATAGCCAATGAAACCGAGAAAGCATTGCCTTTATTACAGGAAGCGGAACCTTTTATCTCAAAGAAATATGACCCCTATTCATTCTTGGAAAAAAATGCACCGATAGAAACCTATTATTATTTAGCGAAAGCTTATCACTTGAATCAAGAGATAAGTAAGGCAGAAGAAACATATAATATATTCAAATCAAAAGCACATCCAAAACATATTTTACAACCAAAAGCAGACTTGGGATTGGCTCAATGCCAAGTAGCAAAGAAACTTCTTAGAGACCCAAAGAATTTTGTAATATCAAATATCGGAGATGTCATCAATACGGAATATGATGAATACAGTCCGGTAATAACCATGGATGAAAGTGCTTTGTTTTTTACATCGAGAAGATTAAGAAAAGATAGTTCAAACGCAGGGGTGTTTAGCCCTCAAGACGGGAAGTATTATGAAGATGTGTATGTCTCTTACAAGAATTTAAAAACAGGAGATTGGATGGAACCCGAAATATTGAGTAAAATTAGCAGAAAACCGGGAGATAATGAAGCTACAATCAGTGTTTCAGGAGATGGACAGTTATTGTTTATTTATAGAGGAGATAAGGGAAATGGAGATATTTATGTTTCTGAGAATGATGGTGATAAATTTGGGTATCCAAGACCAATTGGAGAAGGAGAAAAAATCACAGATATTAATTCCGATAGTTGGGAAACACACGCAACTATATCAGCAGATGGAAGAACACTCTATTTTGTAAGTGATAGACCGGGAGGTTTAGGCGGTAGAGATATTTATAGAAGTGTAAAATTGCCAAATGGAGAATGGAGTAAAGCATTAAATATTGGAGCACCAATTAATACCCCTTACGATGAAGATGCACCATTTTTTCATCCAGATGGAAAAACATTGTATTATAGTTCTAACGGACCAAAAAGTATGGGAGGATTTGACATCTTTTTCTCTCTTAATATAGAAGGAGATAAATGGTCAGAACCATTTAATATAGGTTATCCGTTAAATTCAGTAAAGGATGATATCTTCTTCACAACTACTGCTGACGGACAAAGAGGATATTTCTCTTCAGCTAAAAAAGGTGGTTATGGTGAAAAAGACATATATACTATTGACCTAAAAAGAAAAGAACAAGCACAAGTGGCTATTTTGAAAGGATACATAGACGCAGGTACAGATGGGAATATTCCTGATGGAATTGTGATTTGGGTAACCGATAAAACCGAACAAGGAGAACCCAAGGAATACAAACCTAACAAAAGAAATGGTGCATATGTATTTAATTTAACGCCATGCCACGAATACTTTGTAGAATATACAAGAGATGATAAGACTTTTTATGAAACTGACTTGAAAGTTCCTTGTGGTTCCGGCTATCAAGAAATTAACAAGGTTATTAATCTCGATGGTGTAGCTTTAGATAAATTAAATAAACAACAAGGAGGAGAAAATATAGCAGATAAAGATAAGTCAGATAAAAACAACTTAACCAAAGAAGACTTGAAAATTGATGGTTCAATAAAGGATGAGACAGTTACATTAAACAAAGAAGCCTTAGATAAATTGAGCAAAGATGAACAAGAAACAGCTGACAAAACAGAAGTAAATGTTCAAAAAGTACAATTTCAAAAGTACTACGGCTACAACGAAAAAGGTATAGCATCAGAGGAACAACGATTTATAACTTTTGTGAAAGGAGTAGAAGATATTATTGCGAAAAGAGGATATGCTAACGTTGAAGTTGAAGGAAGTGCATCGACAGTTCCGACTCGTACATACGGAAGTAATAAGAAATTAGCAAAATTAAGAAGTGAAGAGGCGAAAAAAGTCTTACTCGATGTATTGAAGAAACATGGAGTGGATTTGTCGAAAGTTAAACTAATGTCTGTCAATTCTGTAGTTCAAGGACCAAAATACAACTGGGACTATAAGAATGAGGATAAATATACCAAATACCAGTATATTTTGCTCAAGGCATTCTAAATGATTAAAAAATATGAGATTACCAAATTTGATTCAACTGTTGGTTCTGTTCTTGGTTTTAGGAACTAACAGTGTGCAAGCTCAGACGAAGGAAGAAACTAAATTGCTTAAAAAAGCAAGGAAGGAATTGACGCAGGGAGATTATGAGGCTGCAAAAGTCATGTATGGTAACTTAATTAAGTTGGATAGTGCTAACCCACTTTATTATTTTGAAGATGGGTTAGCTTATTACAACTCTTATTATCAAAGAGAAAAAGCTCTAGATTTATTCAATAATGCACTAGCATATTCTGATAAGGATACAATTGCAGAAATATTTTTGTACTTAGGAAAGACGCATCAATATCTAAATAATTTTTCCGAAGCAATTAAGTATTATAATGATTTTAAACGTTACACAAAGAATAACAAAGAAGGAGTTTTTATTCTGTTGGAGGTTGATCATTTGATAGAAATGTGTAATAATGGTGTTGCTTTGCAAGAAAGTACACCAAATGACAATATAACCGCAGAAAATATTGGTAGTAATATCAATTCTCGCTACGCTGAGTATGGTCAAGTTGTAAATTCTAAAAGTGATGTCTTACTATTCACAGCAAGAGATCGTGAAAACCTAGGAGATAAACTTTATAGCGATTACAAAAAATACGAAGATATTTATATCAGTTTTAAGAAAGATGGAAAATGGAGTCCACGTACTAGTGTTGATTCAGCGGGTCATTTCTTCTCCACTAAAATAAATACAAAAAAACACGATGCGGTTATTGGATTTTCGGATAACGATGAAAAATTATACATTTATCAAAACAATGGTATATTAGTTTCTTCAAGAGAAAGCGATGGACGGTATGGGAAACCTCAAGAGTTAAAAGCAATTAATTCATCCGGCAGAGAGCCGAGTGCATTTATCACAAAGAACGGAAAACTCATCTTTTTCTCAAGTTCACGTAAAGGAGGAAAAGGCGGTTTAGATTTGTACTACTCGATGTTACAGGGAGATGGAAACTGGTCTGAACCTGTAAATATGACAAAACTTAACACTCCTTTAAATGAGGATGCTCCTTATTTAAGTGATGATGGTAAGGTTTTGTATTTTGCTTCACAAGGACATAACTCAATAGGTGGATACGATATATTCAAATCAACACTTGATGAAAACGGTCATTGGTCTGCTCCCGTTAATATTGGTTTGAATTATAACTCGGGAGGTGATGATATTTTTTACATAAGAGATACTGTTGAACACGTAGGATACTTTTCATCTAGTAGAGCTAACGGGTATGGAGATGTTGATATTTATAAGTTTTATCCGACCCCTGCTATGAAAAACATGCAGCTATTTGCTGGTATTGGTAAACCTGCTTATAAAATTAAAAATAAAAGTCTTTATTTGGATAAAGAAACTGGGGATATTTATGTAATGAATCACGATAACTGGGAACTATCTAAGAGAAGAATAGCATCAGGAAGTGGAGTACCTGCTGATGGTAATGTGATACCTGCTAATATATATATTAATTCAGATAATGCGAATGTGTTTGCTAAAGAAGAAGGCAAGTGGACAGACTACGGCGGAGGTATTGATTATGGTAGTGGGATGCCTACTAAAAAAGGTAAAAGTGGAGACATCTACGTAGATAAAGAATCTGGTAAGGCATATGTATTTGAATATGGAGCTTGGAGAGTAAAAAAAGGAAATGTAACGATTGGACGTGGGATTCCTGAAAAAGTCGCTAAAAAAGGAGCAGTTTATGTAAATGTACGAACCGGAGACACCTATGTTAGCGACGGGAAAAGATGGTTTAACCGTAAAGGTGGTTTAGAAGAAGGTGTTGGAGAACCTACCATAGATGGACGTTCTGGAGACTTATACTTAAATACTTTAAATGCAGATATGTTTGTTCATGATGGAACACAATGGAAAAACATAGATAAAGGAATGTTAGAATCAAAAGGACGACCTAAAGAAATAGCTTCTAGGGGGACAGTTTATTACGATAAGAAAAGTGACATCATTTATATTTCTGATGGAGAAAAATGGATAAAACACGGTGATCCAATTCCTGATTTTGACTGCGATGAATTAGCCAGTACAGAAATTAGAGGTATTGCCTATCAAGGAGATTATAACACCCCTGTTTTAGTTACTATTACAGCATATGATTTAAACACTGGTGAGGAAATGGGGCAGTGGACTTCAGACGAAACCACAGGAAAGTATCTAATGGTCTTACCACCTAATAACAGTTATCGTTTAGAAATTTCCAATCCGGAATGGAAATTAAAGCGTCCATTTAGAGATACGATACATATTCCAAAACAATGTGAAGTGTATCAATTATTCCAAAGAGTTCACTTCAACGATGTGAAAAAAGGAGGTGATGTAGTAGCACAAGAAGCTGTTTTTGATAACGCAATGTTCGATATCAAAAAAGAAGCAATGCAAGAATTTAAGCTGGACGATATAGATGAGGCAATTGTGCAGGAAGAAGAAGTTACAGAGGTAGAAAGAAAAGTTGACGGAAAATTACTACACAACGACTTAGTTACAACAAAAGAAGTAGAAGTAAGCCTAATCAATAGCAAAGGAGAAATAGTAGAGTCAACCAAAACCGGTAAATTAGGAGACTTTACTTTTAATAATGTAAAAGAAGGAGAATCGTATAGTTTGCTTGTAAACGAAAATGATGTTAAAATGAGCTATTATGGAAATCAACCCAATAATGCTGAAAATAGCGTAATCGTTAAAGGGTTCATAACACTAAAAGAAATAAAAGATGGTAAAGAAGTGAAGTCAACACCAATAGCAGATGCAGAAGTTATTTTTATTACCGATGATAAAAAAGTAATTTCAAAATCAAAAGCCAATGAGAAGGGAGCATTTGTATTAGACAACGTTACAGAAGTGGTTGATGATAGAGTCTTTGTCTATAAAATCAACGTTAAAAATGAGGATGAATTATACGAAAGCTACTTATCAACTTTAGATACTGCAGACCACGAGTTTTATACTATAATCAGGGATTTATTACAATTAGAGGCAGAGGAAGAAGCACCTGCTGATGTAGTAGTTGTAGAAGAAACAGTTGAGAAAACAGTTGAAGACTACCCAACTGATGCACTAACCGATAACACTACAGTAGATGAAGTAGAAGTACAAAAAGTAGATTTCAAATTAAATCCGATATATTTCGATTTTGATAAGTTTTTCCTACGTTTCGCTTCAAAAGAGTTTTTAGATAAACTCTACGACTATATGAAAGACAAACCCGATTTTGTTCTTGAAATTTCAGGACATACCGACTGGATAGGTACAGACGAATACAATATGGCTCTATCAAAAAAGAGAGCATTAAGTGCCTTTAAATACCTAGCAAAAAAAGGAATTAGCGAAGATAATTTAGTCATTAAGTGGTACGGAGAATCTCGTCCGGCAGTTCCAAATGCCAATCCTGACGGAACAGACAATCCGGATAACAGACAGCTAAACAGAAGATGTGAATTCAAATTCCAATCCAATGAAACAGCTTACGTTATAACTATAATGTAATTTGGACGTTCCCCAAAAACAAAAAAAGTGCATTCTCTGTGAGAACGCACTTTTTTTGTTTTTGGGTCGGGCTATCACTACTCACTCTTTTGTGTTGCATACCAATTAAATATATAGATTAGTCATAGAAAATTAATTTAAGTGAGTTTAATCGATGAAGAAAATTATTGCATAGTAATAACTACGGAATAATTTTATGAAGAAGAGTAAGCTCACTTAAATTAATTTAGTAGATTATATCTATATACTTAATTGGTAACAGTGCAACAACACAAAAGGAGTTCAAACACGCCGTTCTATCCCTAACGCAAGTGGAATGAGTGCATAGAAAGTGAATTTTAGTTTCTTTAGATGATGAAAAAATTCTTTGCATAGCCTAGCTATGGAAATAATTTTTGAAGAAATATAAAGGATACTAAAAACATTTTATTGTACTTAGATTAACTGTGTTAGGGATACAATCCCTAACGCGAGTGAAATTGACGGATAGAAAGTGAATTTTTGGTTTCTTAGACGATGAAATAAATCTTTGCATAGCACCCGTATGGAAATATTTTTTTAGAAGGATAAAGGAAATAAAAACATTTTATAGTGCTCTTTTTACACAGGTTAGTGATACAAACACTAACGCGGTTGAATTATGATACGTATTTTATAAAGCTTAATCGGAATTATTATCGAAATTTAACATAATCGAACAACTTTTTTTAGAAAACGAATTGAAATAAAACAAATTTATTACTTTTAGGATAGAACTTGTTTAACCTTAAATCCGCAAGTGATATCGTTATGAAAAGTAAAAATGCGTATTATTATTGGTCAAGCACAGTTTTGAGACACGCAAGCGTAGCCATAGCTACGGTGAGTATCGAAAAACGAGCATTGTCAATAATGATGCGGAGTTTGGCTTTGTAATAGAATTTCACTTGCGGATTTAAGGTTTAACACGACAAGATTATCAAAAACAAGGGGCTTATGAAAATTGATTACGAAAAAGAGCAAAGGGAAATAGAAGAAGCATATACGGATTTAATACAATCTGTAAAAGTTGAACTAAAAGAAGAAGATATAAAGTATATCCGTAAAGCGTTTGACGTAGCTGTTGATGCTCATAGCGATATGCGTAGGAAATCCGGAGAGCCTTACATTTATCATCCTATTGCCGTAGCAAAAATATGTGCCGAAGAAATAGGTTTGGGAGCAACATCTATCGCTTGTGCTTTGCTACACGACACCGTAGAAGATACCGAAATTACCTTAGAGGATATTGAAGCGATGTTTGGCGAAAAGGCAAGAAAAATTATTGACGGGTTAACGAAAATGTCGGGTGTCTTTGAATTAAAAACATCCGCACAAGCCGAAAATTTTCGTAAAATGTTGTTGACTATTCCGGAAGATATTCGTGTGATACTCATCAAACTCGCCGATAGGTTGCATAATATGCGTACACTCGGTTCTATGCGTAAAGATAAGCAATTAAAAATAGCATCAGAAACCTCTTTTTTATATGCTCCTTTGGCTCATCGTTTAGGTTTGTATAATATTAAATCCGAATTAGAAGATTTATCGTTAAAATATACACACCCAAAAGACTATAAAGAGATTGAAGATAAACTTGAAAAGACAAAGGAAGTTCGTGAACGGTTTATACGAAAATTTACACATCCTATAAAAGGAGCTTTAGATGCACATGGTATAAAATACTCAATAAAAGGACGAACAAAATCCATACATTCTATTTGGAATAAAATCCATAAAAAGAAAGTTGCTTTTGAGGAGATTTATGATGTTTTTGCTATCCGAATTATTATTGACGCTGCTCCCGAAGATGAAAAAACAGAGTGCTGGAAAACTTATTCGTTGGTAACTGATTTTTATCGTCCCAATCCCGATAGGTTAAGAGATTGGATTTCGCATCCAAAACAAAACGGATATGAGTCTTTGCATACCACCGTTATGAGTCCGACAGGTAAATGGGTAGAGGTACAAATCCGTTCACGAAGAATGGATGAAATAGCAGAAAAAGGATTGGCTGCCCACTGGAAGTATAAAGAGAATAAAAATCAAAAAAGTGGTATCGACCAATGGATTGGTCAAATTAGAGAATTGATAGAAAGCAAGGATAGTGATGCCTTAGATTTTATCGATGATTTTAAATTAAACCTTTTTGCCGAAGAAATTTACATTTTTACACCCTCCGGGGATTTAAAGACCTTGCCGATGAATGCAACGGCTTTGGATTTTGCCTTTGAAGTACATAGTGAGGTGGGGGCAAGATGCATCGGTGCAAAAGTAAATCATAAATTGGTGCCTTTAAGCTATAGACTGAAAAGTGGTGATCAGGTGGAAATTTTGACATCAGCGAAACAAAAACCTAAAAAAGATTGGTTGAATTATGTTGTTACGTCAAAGGCAAAATCTAAAATAAAAGCATCTCTAAAAGAAGAAAAGAAAAAGATTGCAGCAGATGGTAAAGAGATTTTGCAACGAAAACTCAAAAGTTTAAAGGTAGAGTTTAATGAACAGAACTTAAAAGAACTTTTGAAGTTGTACGAAATATCTGAACATACAGAGTTATATTATCAAATTGCTCAGGGAAAAATAGATTTGTCTAAAATTAAAAGTATTGTACAAAAGGGAGGGGTACTGAAAGCCGGTTCTGTTACTCAGGTTATTAAGGATACTTTTGAAACCATAATTAAAAAAGTTGCCGGTAAAAAAGAAGAATTGGTAATAGGCGACAATGATGAAAAATTGGATTATACTTTAGCTCCTTGTTGTAATCCGATTCCGGGGGATGATGTTTTTGGTTTTATTACCATAAATGACGGGATTAAAATCCACCGTACCAACTGTCCTAACGCTAAACAGATGCGTGCCAATTATGCATATCGAATCATTCAAGCGAAGTGGAAGAGTAAAGAAGATGATGCTTTCCTTACCGGGGTTCGTTTAACAGGGTTGGATAATATAGGATTGGTCAATCAGATTACCAGCTTTATTTCCAAGGAGAAGAATGTGAATATGAAATCAATTAGCTTTGAATCGGAAGACGGTGTTTTTGAAGGGAAAATTATGTTGTATGTTGATGATAAACAACATTTGTATAATTTGATTTCACACTTAAAGAAATTTGACGGTATCGATAAGGTTGAACGTATTGATGCGTAATTTTTAGTTGCGATAGAACAGTTTACGCATTGATTCTAAAATTTTGAAATAGTTACCAACTAATAGACTGAAAATATTTAACAAATGTTTTCAGTCTATTAATTCTAATGTTATTGTTAGTCATTGCTTTAGTTGTTCGTACACTTTTTGGGTATTATTTCTTCGGTAACAATATTAAACAAGGAGTTCGGGTTAAGAACAACAACCTGAATTACCGCAACTACCACTCTCCTGAATAGGTGGACAGGGAACAGAACCATACGAACAATACACACAACAATCTCCCTCTTTGGGTTTTAGCACAGTGTGGCACTCCTCACATTCATAAAAGAATTGACAAGCATCGGTTGGCATTTCTTCTTCTTTTTGATGTCCACACTTAGGACAAGTTATTACAGATATTAATTCAATCATAATTTTATTTTTTTATAATGTTTTTTACAGAATATCCTGTGTTATTAATTGCTTGTTTAATCCTCTCTAAAGAAACCAAAGAAGAGTCATAAGAAACGAAAGCCTTACCATTCTCATAAGAGGTTTTTGCATCCGAAATTCCATTTAATTCATAAATAGAATGTGTTATATGCTCTTCGCATGATGTACAGGTCATTCCTTCTATATCTACCTCTATTAGTAATATATTTTCTTTCTTTAAAGTTGTTTTCACGTCTTTATGTTCGGGATAAAAAGCAGTAGAATAATATGGAAACAAGGTCATAACAATTGCAAATACCGTGACAATACCTAAAAAAGTTTTAGTTTGCAAAAAAGATGTTTGTTCATCCTCACATTGACAAGTAATCTCCAGTTTAGGTTTTAATTTTTGATACCATGCAAAAGCTAATACCAATACAGTAAACCCAATGAGATACGGGCGAAGTGGCTCTAACCAAGAAAAAGAAGAAGCCATTCCCGTAGTGCCTGAAATTAATGCCAAAACGGGGGTAATACAACAAAGAGATGAAGCGATTGCGGTCAAAAGTCCCGCCCCAATTAAACTCGAATTATTTTTCATTTTCTATTATAAATTTTCATTTTCAATCATACTGAAAACATAGTCAAAAATCACTTTATGCTTTTCACTTAGTGAATAATAAATAGTTTGACCTTCTCTTCGCGGAAGAATCATTTTTTTGTCTTTTAGCTTTCTTAAATGTTGAGAAACTGCAGAAATATTCATTTCCAAAATATCACTGATATCACATACGCAAAGTTGTTTTTCATGAAACAACAAGTATAAAATCTTCAAGCGAACCATGTTTCCTGCAAGATTCATCGTCTCTGAAAAAAACTGAAGAGAAGACGTTCGCTGTTCTATATCCTTTTTACAACGTTCTATCTGCCCTTGATTTACCTGAGTTCTAACACATGTTATCTTTTTCATTTTCCAAAGATAATATTATTTTCTTATTTTAGCAAATGCTTAAATAATGGACATGTTTAGAGATGTGTTTGAGAGTATTTGTATGAACTCATTTCAAGAAGAAAACAAACTTATAAAATATAAATTCGTCAAAAAAACAGGAATTAAATTTGCTAATGCTTATATTTTGGTTAATTTAGTTTTGTAAACCTGCAGAAAAATAAAGCTATGAAAAAAACGCTCATCTCCCTAAGTCTGTTTACCTCATTAGGAGCAATAGCTCAGAACGGAGGAATAGCAATCAACAATACCGGAGCCAACCCAAATAACAATGCGATGTTGGATGTACAATCCGATGACAAAGGAATATTAATTCCACGTTTAACTACGGTAGCCAGAAATACACTCGGAACAGCTTTAGCTGCTGCCGATAACGGTATGATGGTTTACGATAAAAATATGAACTTGTTTTTTTACTGGGACGGTTCACAATGGGTACAAGTAGGAAGTGGAGCTGGTGATAATTGGGGTACACAAGTCGTACAGATTTCGGGAACAAATATTTCAGGAGATGGAACAACGGCTAATCCGCTAATCGTAACAGACGGTGATACTGACCCAACTAACGAGATAGAATTGCCCAATTCTGCTTTAACTAACCAAGTGTTAACTTGGGACGGAACAAATTGGGTAGCACAAAATGCACCGTCAGGAGCAGATAACTGGGGAACACAGGTTGTGCAAACCTCGGGAACGAATATATCGGGCGATGGAACAACTGCAAATCCATTAACTGTAACCGATGGCGATACCGATGCGACCAACGAAATAGAACTCCCGACAGGCGGTACAAACGGACAAGTGCTGTCAACTGACGGAAGCGGAACATATATGTGGATAAATGACAATGCAGGAACAGACGACCAAAATATTCAAAACCTTGCGTTTGATGCAAATACAAATATATTGACCGTAGGTATAGAAAACGGAAATTCTCAAACTGTAGATTTAACGGCTCTACTAAATGATGCTGACAGCGATCCGAATAACGAGATACAAGATTTGAGTTTGAATATCACGACGAATATCTTAACGATAACCAATAACGGTACGCCTACTAATATTGATTTAACACCTTATTTGGATAATACAGATAATCAAGATTTGTCATTAACAGGAAATACATTATCCTTAACCAACGACGGAACACCGGTCGATTTAAGTGGTTATCTGGATAATACAGATAGCCAAAATTTAAGTAATACTACAGCGGGAAGTAACGTAACGGTAAATATAAGTGGTGGTACAGGAACAACTTTCTCTGTAAACGATGCCGATAGCGACCCAACCAACGAAATAGAACTACCCACAGGTGGAACAAATGGACAAGTGCTATCAACAAACGGTAGCGGAACTTATACGTGGGTAACGGATAATGCAGGAACAGATAATCAAGATTTGTCATTAACAGGAAATACCCTTTCCTTAACCAATGACGGCACACCGGTAGATTTAAGTGGTTATTTAGACAATACCGATAACCAAAACATAAGTGGTTCAGGATTATCAGGAACTTTTCTAACCATTGGCATACAAAACGGAACAAATGAAACCGTTGATTTAGCAGCACTTACTGATGCTGATTGGTACAAAGTAGGAACGACAGCCGCACCGGCTAGTATCAATGATAACATTTTTACACAGGGGAGAGTTGGGATAGGGACTACTACCCCCGAGGGTGCTTTACATGTTTTAACCAATGAAGGGATAAACACACTTTCTGATGGAATTGGATTCCTCAAAGGAACTGGAGGAAATGATTATCAACTACAAATTAATGCCGTTGGCGGTACACCTCATATAGATTTAGCCAATACAGCTAATGAAGATTATGATATTCGTTTGGCTGTCTATACAGATAATAAATTAGCAATACAAGGTGGAAGCGTTGGAATAGGATTGACTAATCCACAACATACTCTAGTTGTTTCAAATGGGAATAGTACAAATAAAAGTGTTGCTATGGAAGGTTTTGATTCCGGAATGACTGACTTGGCAGCAATATTACCGACTTCCGGAAGTCATTTTGGTGGACTTATTCAAGGGGGGACAAACGGGAACTTGGTCTTAGGGATTAGAGATAATGATTCAAATGATGGG
>JALTUD010000575.1 GCA_027047735.1 Flavobacteriales bacterium
TTTACGGAAGCAATGCCTACTCAAAAGGAGCTATATTATTAATGCAACTAGGTTATGTTATAGGAGAGGATGCTCTTATGAAAGGAATGATGCGTTACTATGATGAATGGCACTTCAAACACCCGACACCACAAGACTTTAAACGTGTGATGGAAAAAACTGCCGATATGGAATTAGATTGGTATTTTGAACAATTTGTTGAAACCACTAATACCATCGATTACAGTATAGAAGGAGTAGAAGAATACAATGGTAAAACTGCTGTTACTCTTGCCAGAAAAGGAGATATGCCGATGCCTTTAGATGTGGTTGTAAAATTAAAAGACGGTTCGTTAAAGTGGTATTATATTCCCTTACGTATCATGAGAAACAACAAAGGAAAAGACATCTATGAAATAGAACGAATAAACAAACCCGCTTGGCCTTGGGTTTATCCTGAATATGATTTAATTATTGATGTACCAAAAAATAAAATAGAAGCAATAGAAATAGATCCGTCAACCAGAATGGCTGATATCAACAGAGAAAATAACTTCTATCCTGAATTAGAAGAAGAACAATCGATAAAATTTATAGGAGAATAAAAGAATGGAAAATAAAGATTTTAATGCCATAGACCTGTTAGACTTTATTTGGAAGTACAAAAAAGTTTTTATCATAGTAGGAATTGTATCTGCTGTTATAGCATCGGTTGTTGCTTTGTTAATGGAAGAAAGATACCTTTCTACCGTAACGTTATATCCGGCAAAAGCAAGTGCCGTTACTTTTTCGGAAATTACAACCGAAGACCAGAGTGTAAGTAAATTTGGTGAAGAAGAAGAAGCTGAGCAAATGCTTCAAATTTTAGGGTCGGAACCTATTCGTAATAATGTAATTCATAAGTTCAATCTGATGGAACATTATGAAATAAAACCGACCGATAAGTATAAAAACACTAAGCTGGCAAAAACCTACAGCGACAGAATCAATTTTGAGCGAAATAATAAGGGAGCCGTATTAATCAAAGTGATGGACAAAAGTCCGGATACAGCAGCCATGATTGCGAATCACATTGCGGGCTTGTTTGATAGTATTAAAAACAATATGATTCACCAACGGGCAGTTCCCGATTTTGAAATCAAGAAAAGCAAACTGGAGAAATTGCAACAAGAAATGAAGTCGCTTATGGATACTATGTCTGTTTTGACAAGTATGGGAGTAGTTACCAATGAGGCATATCAAGGTTTGACCGAAGCGATGATGAATGCAAAAGATGCAGAGACAAGAAACGAGTACAAAAAGAAGCTGAAAATGACCGAAAAATACGGAAGTGTATTGCACTCTTTTCAAGTAAAAGTTGAGTTTTTGGCAGAACGAATTTCAACAATGGAAACGGTATATGAGCAAGCAGAAACAGATGCTTATTCTAATATTTCTCATAAATTCGTAGTAGAAACAGCCACCCCTTCAGAAAAGAAAGCCTATCCTATACGTTGGTTGATTGTTGTGGTTTCTACGTTTGTAGCTGTGTTTTTTACGTTTATTGTGTTGTTGTTTTCAGAGAAGATAAAAGAGCTTAAAAGCAGAGAGAATGCTTAAAACAGTTCAAGAAAAGTGGTACTATTGGGCAGGGACTCTTTTTGCTCTGGTAAATATTTATTTCTTTTATAAAGAATTTTATTTTTTTGCCTTAGTTCCCTTTGTTCTTGTTATTTTATATCTTGCTTTTTTTTCGTTGGATAAGCTATTTTTATTGGCGGTATTTTTTACCCCTCTTTCACTTAATTTAGAACAAATGGATATAGGCGGTTTGGGTTTATATCTACCTACCGAGCCTATATTTTTCGGGATAATGTGTATCTACTTGTTTAAGAACATTTGGAGGGCTAAACCAAAGGGAAGTCCCGTGTTAAAACACCCGATAACCTTGGCTATTTTATTTCATTTGTTTTGGATGTTTATTACGGCTTTAACAAGCGAGATGCCTTTGGTTTCATTTAAGTTTCTTTTGGTGAGAATGTGGTTCATTATTCCGGTTTATTTTTTCGGAATACAGTTTTTTAAAGCAAATTTTCAAAATATTTACGCTTTCATTTGGGCGTATCTTATTCCGCTTACTTTGGTTTTATTAATTACAGTAATCAAACATGCGGGTTATGGATTTAGCGAAGAAGCCGGTCATTGGATTATGTCTCCTTTTTTCAAAGATCATACATCTTACGGAGCAGTCATTGCTTTGTTTTATCCCGTTGTTGTCAGCTTATTTTTTGATAAGGAGCGTAGTGCTATTTCACGTACATTGATTGGTATTATTCTCATAATTTTTTCAGTGGCTTTATTTTACAGTTATACACGAGCTGCTTGGTTGAGTGTCTTTGGAGCTTTTCTAGTGTATTTGCTTTTTGTATTCAAAATCAAATTTAAGTATTTAGTATATATTGGAGTAGTGGTAGGAACATTTATCATCACCAATTTCACGGAATTGAGTTATATGATTCAGAAGAACAATGCCGAACATACAACGGAAAGTTTTAGTGAACGAATAGAGTCGATGTCAAATGTTAGTTCTGATGCTTCAAATTTGGAACGTTTAAACCGTTGGAGTTGTGCCATTAGAATGTTTAAGGAAAGACCTGTTTTTGGTTGGGGTCCCGGAACGTATGCTTTTCAATATGCACCTTTTCAAGACCCTGCGGATATGACCATTATCAGTACAAATTTTGGTACGGGAGGAAACGCTCATAGCGAGTATTTAGGACCTTTAGCAGAGCAGGGAGTGTTTGGATTGCTATCAATGATGGTATTGGTTGTCGTATTATTTTATAAAGCATCTACATTATACATTGAGTTAGAAAATAAAACGGTAAAAAGGGTGGTAATGATGGCAATGCTGGGGCTGGTTACTTATTTTACTCACGGTATTTTAAATAATTATTTGGATACAGATAAAGCTTCAGTTCCGGTTTGGGGCTTTATGGCAATTATTGTGTCGATTGATTTGTATTATAGAAATCGTACGGAATCTCTTAATGATGGTGTTTGAGTTTTTTCATTGTCTGAGAACTACAAACCCCACTTTCTTGCACTTATTTCATTCCGCGTTAGGGATTGTATCCCTAACACAAGTATAATGAGCACTATAAAGTGCTTTTATTTCCTTTATATTTCTTCAAAAATTATTTCCATAGCTCGGCTATGCAAAGAATTTTTTCATCATCTAAAGAAACTAAAACTCACTTTCTATGCACTCATTCCACTTGCGTTAGGGATAGAACGGCGTGTTTGAACTCCTTTTGTGTTGTTGCGTATATGCAACACAAAAGAGTGAGTAGTGATAGCCCGACCATTACGGCGTTAAAAAGTAGTGTAGTGCAACGAAACTGCTTTTTTATGCCGTAATGGAAACGCCCAAAATATCCTTTACTCAAAAAAATATGCACTTCACTGAGGTTTTTATGTCGTTCACTTTTTAGTGTTTTTTTTAAGCAATGTGACTCTGTACATTTGGTTGTAATTAATAATCAAAATACAGTTGTTATGAAAAAACAAATACTATCTCTTGCTCTCTTTATGTTGACGGCGGGTGCAATTTATTCTCAGAGCGGAGGAATAAATTATAAGGCAATAATTAATGAAAGTGGTTCTGTTTTAGCGAATCAGTCGGTAGATGTAAAGTTTACGGTTCTTGAGAATGGTTCAACGGTTGTGTATGAAGAAACTCATACAACAATCACAGATGATAATGGAATTTTAATTGTAAATATTGGCGAAGGTTCTGTATTATCGGGAAGTTTTAATGCTATTGATTGGAGTAATGAAGAGTTTTTAAAAGTACAAATTAATACAGGAAATGGTTTTGTAGATTTTGGAACTACGGTGTTTAAATATTCACCTAAAGCAAAGTATGCAGATAAAGCGGGGAATGTGCCCACGGTTGTTAGTGATTTAACAAATGACGCCGGATATATTTCTTCTGAAGTAGATGGAGATATTACAAATGAGCTTCAGTCGCTTAGTTTGTCCGGTAATCAATTGTCAATTTCGAATGGGAATTCTGTTACTTTGCCAAGTGGTACTACGGGCACAATATATACAGCAGGAAGTGGTATTTTAATCAACGGAAATAACGAAATAATTAATACGGGAGACACAGATATAACTAATGAAATTCAAAATTTATCTTTAAGTGGTAATCAATTATCTATATCTGATGGAAACACAGTTACTTTACCCGCGGGTATAACATATATAGCAGGAACAGGAATAGCAATTAATGGAAATAATGAAATAATTAATACAGGAGATACAGATGCATCAGATGATTTTAGTGGTGATTATGCAGACTTAAATGGTGCACCTACTACGGTTAGTTCTTTTACGAATGATG
>JALTUD010000576.1 GCA_027047735.1 Flavobacteriales bacterium
CCTCATTTTTGGATATTCGGGATCAATCCATTTGTAATATGAAAAAATAAATACAGCTACGGTTAAAGCATAAATACTGGTTGTTCTCAATCCTGACTTAATATCGTGCAACATACTTACTCCATTCAACTTTAACCGATTGAACTCACTAAGAATACTATAAGCTATAGCCAATAATAAACAAAGTGTATTGACGGCAAAAGCTATAACATGGGCATTCTCATTATGGCTGTATCCTGTAAAAACAATAACCAACTCAAAAACAATATAAACTAACGCTCCTATTAATCCAATTTTATATGTCCTGCCCATACTATTTTTTTCTAAAAAAGATACGAATCGGTACTCCCGTAAAATTAAAGTGCTTTCTCAATTGGTTTTCTAAAAAACGCTCATAAGAATCTTTAATATACTGCGGTAAATTACAAAAGAAAACAAAAGAAGGAGAGTAAGTAGGTAACTGTGTAACGTACTTTATCCTTATATACTTCCCTTTGTGCGATGGTGGCGGATACCTTTCTATAATATCTTGCATTACCTCATTCAACACAGAAGTAGGTATTTTCGTTTTTCTATTCTCATAGACTTCAATAGCCGTTTCCAAAGCTTTGTGTATTCTTTGCTTGTTGACCGTAGATGTAAAAATTATAGGCAAATCGGTAAAAGGAGCTAACTCAGATTTTATTTTTTCCTCATATTCTTTAACTGTATTGGTCTGTTTGTCTTCTATCAAATCCCATTTATTAACCAATACTACAATTCCTTTCTTATTTTTCTCGATGACGCCAAAGATGGCTAAATCTTGTTTTTGAATACCTTCGGTAGCATCAATCATAAAAATACACACATCACTATTTTCAATCGTACGAATGGAACGCATAACCGAATAAAACTCAATATCTTCGTGTACCTTACTTTTTTTTCGTATCCCCGCCGTATCGACCAAAATCATATCAAAACCATAAGCCGTATAGTGCGTATCAATTGAATCTCTAGTTGTCCCGGAAATATCAGTTACAATATTTCTTTCCTTGCCTAACAAAGCATTGATTAAAGAAGATTTCCCAACATTTGGTTTTCCCACAATCGCAATTCTTGGAATTTCACTTTCCTCTTCTTCTTCCGTATCAATTTCAAAATTCTCAACAATTTCATCGAGCAAATCTCCCGTACCACTACCATTGATCGACGAAATACCATGTACATCGCCAAGTCCTAAGTTATAAAACTCATAAACATCCATAGTACGTTCGGTATTATCTACCTTATTGGCAACCAAAATCACCGGTTTTTTCGTCCTTCTCAGCACATTCGCCACCGCTTCATCCAAGTCAGTAATTCCGGCTTCTACATCCACCATAAAAACAATCACATTTGCCTCTTCAATGGCAATCATCACTTGTTTTCTAATCTCATCTTCAAAAACATCGTCCGAGCCTTTCACATAACCTCCCGTATCTATAACCGAAAATTCTTTTCCATTCCAAATCGTCTTTCCGTAATGTCTATCGCGTGTAACTCCACTAGTTTCTTTAACAATCGCCTTTCTCGAACCTATCAATCGATTAAACAATGTTGATTTTCCTACATTCGGTCTCCCGACAATAGCTACTATATTTCCCATTTTTATTTCTTACTTAATTATTTTTTTTGGGTGCCTGTATCTCGCTTTCCGTTCCAATGTAACTCTATAAAGGCAACAACTTCTAATAGAAAAAGGAGCTCATAAAATCGCTCTTTTTCTATAAGAGTTGTAATACCTTTCTATTCGTTACGATTTCCACTTCAATCGAGGGCACAAAATACGTTATTTAAACAACGTCTATGCTGTTCATTTTATTCATAACCGTATTTTTTTAATTTATTTTCTTTATCTCTCCAGTCCGGATCAACTTTAACATACAAATCCAAAAACACTTTTTTATCCAAAAATTCCTCTATATCTATACGAGCTTCTGTACCTACTTTCTTTATCTTACTTCCTTGATGCCCGATGATTATTCCTTTTTGACTAGGTCGCATCACATAAATATTAGCTCTAATTTTAATGATGTCGATTTCTTCCTTAAACTCTTCGACAACTACCTCTACCGAATAAGGAATTTCCTTACTGTAATTTTGTAGAATCTTTTCACGGATTATTTCTGTTACAAAAAATCGCAAAGGCTTATCCGTTAGTTCGTCTTTATCAAAAAACGGTGGCGACTCCGGTAACAATTCTATGATTTTCGGTAGAATAAAATCGGTACTTAATCCATGCAAAGCAGATACAGGCAAGATTTCGGCTCTTGGAATTTGCTCTTTCCAATACTCCACTTTTTTAATTAAATCTTCTTGCGTTTTAATCAAATCCACTTTATTAATCAACAACAACACCGGAGCACTGTGCTTTTTGATTCGTTCCAAAGTTTCTTCATGATTAACTTTTGATTCAAAAATATCGGTTACAAATAGTATAACATCAGCATCGCTTAAAGCCGTATCTACAAATCGCATCATTTTTTCGTGCAATTTATAGCTGGGGTTCAGTACCCCCGGAGTATCAGATAGTACAATTTGATAATCATCGCCGTTTATAATTCCCATGATACGATGACGTGTTGTTTGTTGCTTTGATGTTATGATGGATAATTTTTCTCCCACCAAACGATTCATCAAGGTGGATTTCCCTACATTAGGGCTTCCAATTATATTTACAAATCCTGCTTTGTGCATTCTTATTTTTATTTCCTGTATTGAACTTGTTTTTATTTTTAAGTCCGTAGTTATTATTTATGTCAGTGAAACCAATGTTCTAAGAAAACGATTTCAATCACGCTAATCTGCAAAGATAACTATTAATACCATTTAAACGTTGAAATGAGCCTAATAAAGCGTTTTTATTTTCCTTATCCTTCTTCATAAAATATTTCCATAACTAAGGCTATGCAAAGATTTTATTCATCGTATAAGTAAAACTAAAATTCACTTTCTTAGGGCTCTTTTTACACACGTTACCTGCAAGCTATAAAAAGATGAAGATTGGTAAAATTATAAATCCTACTTTTAAAATTATATTTGTATTTTTGTTTATAATTTGGAGATAAAAATAACATGGTTAAAAAGAATCAATCAAAAAGATTAACTAAACAACATAAAAAGTCTCACGGTGTTATCGGCATATTTGGAGATAAAGCAAAATTACACGACATAACAGTTGGTAAAATATCTCATCTTGTAATTGAACACCTTGAAAAAGAATATCCTAATTTAACTTTTCGATACAGAAACAGCATAAAAAAAGAAGAAATAAATGAAGCTTTAAAAAAGATTGACCCTGAATTGGGACAAACTCTTTTTGTGTCAAATTCAAGTATTAAACCTGATGGTGGTATAATAGAAGTACAAGACGATAATGGTAATTGGAGAATAATTTTAGTATCAGAAGCTAAACATCAAGGGAAAGATATTGAAAATATTAAGGCAGGTAAACTTGTTGGAGCAAAAAATAATCAAGATTTGATGGCAGCAGGAAACGCCATTGAACGTTCTCATAAAAACATTTCGGAGATTGCTAATTTAATGTTGGCTGAATCTCATTTTCCTTATGTTCTATTTCTTGAAGGTTCAAATTTTTTGACGGAAACCATTTCAATCAAGAGACCAGACGGAAGGGTTGTAAAACTTGAATATAATTCAGGTATGTTAAATAGGTTAGATAGGTTAACATCTGCAAATTACGGAATGCCAATTAATACCAATTTGTGTAAAAATAAGTTTGTCAAACATAAGGATAAAACAATTATGCTTCAAGCCACTTCAATATACACACAAGGAAATGGAGAAAAATGGGATAGAAAAGATATGTTTAAAATTATGGTAGAAATAGCTAAAACATCTCTTCAAATATTGGGAAGCGATATATTTAATCAAATAACCAAAAGTGAATAAAAAAAAGAGTTTATAATGGCAAGAAAAGCAACCAATAAATTACTTCAAAAAGCAAAAAAAGCAAAAAGTGATGAATTCTATACACAACTTTCGGATATAGAAAGTGAATTGCAACATTATAAAACTCATTTTAAAAACAAAGTTGTTTATTGTAATTGTGATGACCCAAGAATTAGCAACTTTTATAATTATTTTGCTCTAAATTTTAAAGAATTAGGATTAAAAAAATTAATTTCTTCTTGTTACATAAAACAAGAAAGAGATTTATTTAATCCAGAGTCTGAAAATGGTTTTTACTATGAGTATATTGGTTCGGAAGGAGAGAATGTAAAACCAAATTCTACTGATATAATTCATTTTAATGGTGATGGAGATTTTCGAAGTGCTGAAAGTATCGAATTATTAAAACAGGCAGATATTAT
>JALTUD010000577.1 GCA_027047735.1 Flavobacteriales bacterium
ACTATCATATTTACTTCAAATAGAGAAAACGGACATAAAGCCAACGAAGTTGGTGAATATGATGGAGATATATACGAAACGGAAATAGATGAAAAAGGACATTGGTCTAAACCAAAATCGATGGGAGTTCCACTCAATACTACCAAAGACGAAACAGCTACCATGCTTTGGTATGACGGAACCAAAATGTTACTCTTCAAAAAAGAAAGCGACAATTATGACATTTATGAAAGTAAATTAAAAGGAGTAAAATGGAGCGCCCCAATGAAACTACACAGAAGTATCAACACAAGTGCTGACCAAACTTATGCGAGTTACAACTATAATAACCGTAAAATTGTGTTTGTCTCCAGTAAAAAAGTCGGAAGCTCCAGTAAAGGAACCGATATATTCTTCTGTGGACGTATGAATGGTAAACCCAATGAATTTGGTGCGGCTCAAACCATCGGTTCAACTGTTAATACTAAATTCAACGAAGGCTCTGTTTATATGCACCCCGATGGAGAGACTATGTATTTTAGCAGTGAAGGACATAACTCAATGGGAGGAATGGATATTTTTGTTTCGTACAAAAAACAAGGAGCATGGACAGAACCTAAAAACCTAGGGTATCCTATCAATACACCCTACGACGATTACTTTTTTGCCTCTACTGCCAGTGGAAAATACGCCTATATAGCTTCAAACCGAGAAGGAGGAAAAGGTGGATTGGACATCTATAAAATCACCTTTTGGGGAGAACCAAAAGAACAAGTCTTAACTACCGAAGATTACTTATTGGCGAGTATCGCTCAACCCATTCAAAACGTTGAAATAGAAGAAGAAGTAAAGGTTAACAAAAAGTCGCTAACTGTATTTAAAGGTAAAACGGTTGACGCCATTTCCGAAAAACCGGTAGAAGCTAAAATTACGATTACCGACAATAGCACCGGTAGAAAAATTGAAACTCTTACATCAAATAGTGCTACGGGAAAATTCTTAATGTCTTTACCTTCGGGAAAAAATTACGGAATAGCGGTTGAAGCCGATGGATATTTATTCCACAGTGAAAATTTCGACATTAAAAACGGCGGAGATTTCAACATGGTCAACAAAGAAATCGAACT